>NZ_JADDIL010000053.1:0-71388 GCF_020826795.1 Microtetraspora sp. AC03309
GCCCGGCCCCCGCCCGGCCGCCGGGCGTCCGTCAGGCGCGACCTTCGGGTACGGCCGTCACGTACGGCCGTCGCCCCTGAGGAAGTCGCGGATCCGCGCCCAGCGCTCGGCGAACCGCACCTCCGCGCCGTGCTTGGTGGGCTGGTAGTAGCGCCGGTCCCTGAGCTCCTTGGGCGCGTAGTCCTGCCGGACCAGGCCGTGCTCGAAGTCGTGGGGGTACTGGTAGCCCTTGCCGTGGCCCAGCTTGCTCGCGCCGGGATAGTGGGCGTCGCGCAGGTGGGACGGGATCTGCCCGATCAGGCCGCGCCGTACGTCGTCGGCGGCGGCGCCGATGGCCGAGACGACCGCGTTGGACTTGGGCGCCAGCGCGCAGTGGATCACCGCCTGGGCAAGGTTGATGCGGCCCTCGGGAAGCCCGATGAACTCCACCGCCTGCGCGGCCGCCACGGCGACCTGGAGGCAGGTGGGATCGGCCATGCCGACGTCCTCTGAGGCGAAGATCACAATCCGGCGGGCGATGAACCGGGGGTCCTCCCCCGCCTCGACCATGCGGGCCAGGTAGTGCAGGGCGGCGTCGGCGTCCGAACCGCGCATGCTCTTGATGAACGCGCTGATCACGTCGTAGTGCTGGTCGCCCTGCCGGTCGTAGCGGACCGCCGCCTTGTCGACCGCCCGCTCCACGACCTCGACGGTGATCTCGTCGGACAGCAGCGCCGCCGCCTCGAGGTAGGTCAGGGACCGGCGGGCGTCGCCCCCGGCGAGCCGTACGAGCTGGTCGAGGGCGTCGGGGTGCAGTGTGGCGCGCCCGCCGAGGCCGCGCGGGTCGCCGACCGCCCGCTCCAGGACGGCCCGCACGTCGTCTTCGGTCAGCGACTCCAGGGTGAGGAGCAGCGACCGGGACAGCAGCGGCGAGATGACCGAGAAGAACGGGTTCTCCGTGGTGGCGCCGATGAAGGTGACCCAGCGGTTCTCGACCGCCGGGAGCAGCGCGTCCTGCTGGGCCTTGTTGAAGCGGTGCACCTCGTCGACGAAGAGGACGGTCTGCCGGCCGCTCATGCCGAGCTCGCGGCGGGCCTGGTCGATCGCGGCGCGTACGTCCTTGACGCCGGCGGAGACGGCGGAGATCTCCACGAACCGGCGCTTGGTGGCGCCCGCCACGACATAGGCGAGTGTGGTCTTTCCGGTGCCCGGCGGCCCCCACAGGAACAGGGACATGGGGGCCTCGCTCTCGACCAGGCGGCGCAACGGTGTGCCCTGGCCGAGCAGGTGGCGCTGTCCGATCACCTCGTCCAGACCGCGTGGTCGCATCCGGACGGCCAGCGGTTCCTGGCCTCTGTGGGCCTCCTCGGCCATCGAATCGAACAGACTGTCCACAACCTCGACTCTAGCCGCCCCAGACCGCCGTCGCCCCGCTGTGCCCGGCGCGTACGACGTAGTAACCGGCGACGACCGCGAGGACCACGGAAGCGGCGGACAGCACCGTGCCGGCGGCCTTCGGCCACTTCCTGGCGCCGAAGACGAGCAGCAGGGCGACGACGCCCAGTGCGGCCGTACTGATCAGCAGGGGGTTGGCGAAGCTCTCGTGCGCGGCGACGGCGGGCGACGTCCGCCCCTCGAAGAGATTCCTCTCGAACGCCTCGCCGCTCTCCTTCGCCACGAAGACGGCGACGGGAGCGCCGACCGCCGTCAGGACGAGCATCCAGTCGAACTTCCCGCGGAACCTCGGCAGCGCGGCGTGGGCGACCGACAGGAGGGCCAGCAGCGGTGTCAGCACGACCGCCGCGTGGACGAGCAGGGGGTGGACGGGCAGGCCGAGGATCTCGTCGAACATGGGCGTCACTCCTGGCTTCGTGATCGTGGCAGGGTTGTTCCTCACCCTGATACGGATGCGATCACGGCGAGGTTCTCAAAGAGATCTGAGAACAATCTGAATTTCTCCCCTCCCTGGAGGGAGGGGATTCCCACCCTCACAGATCGGCCTTCCCACGTCACCACCGGTCGCCCGCGTGCGAGCGACCCGTGGCCCGGTCAGGTGACGGTCCTGCCCCTCCTCGGACGGGTCGCGGGGTCGGGCGGCGCGGCCGCGGGCGCGTCCGCGAGCTTCTCCAGCGCCAGCCGCACCGCCGTGTCGAGCTGCGGGTCGGCGCCGGCGGCCCAGTCCGCGGGTGTGTTCAGCACCTCCACGTCGGGCGTGGCCCCCCGGTTCTCCAGCTCCCAGCCGTACCCGCGGATCCAGTTCGCGTATCCGGGGACGGTGAAGGAGGTGCCGTCGCCCAGGCGGTGCCATCCGTCGTAGCCGATCACCCCGCCCCACGTCCTGGTCCCCACCACCGGCCCGAGGCCGAGGGTCTGCGCGGCTCCAGTGATGATGTCCCCGTCGGAGCACGTCGCCTCGTCGCACACCACGACCACCGGACCCCGAGGCGCGTCCATCGGATAGCTCTGCGGCCGCAGGTGGCGGCTCATCTCCCAGCCGACGATCCGCCGCGACAGCTTCTCCAGCACGAGCTGGGAGGTGAACCCCCCGCGGTTTCCCCTGAGATCGACGACGAGGACGTCCCGCACCAGCTCGCGGCCGAGGTCCCGGTGGAGTTGCGCCCAGCCGGACGCGTCCATGTCGGGGACGTGCAGATAGCCCGCCCTGCCCCCGCTCAGCCGCCGCACCCGCTCCCTGCGCTCCGCCACCCAGGCGTGGTAGCGCAGCGTGCGGTCGTCCCACAGCGGGACCACCGCCACCCGGAACACCCTGGCGCCCGACTCGACCGTGAGCTCGACCGGCCGGCCCGCCGTGTCCACCAGCAGAGGGGCCGGGCCCGTACGCGGGTCGACCGGGCGGCCGTCCACCGCGAGGACCGCGTCGCCGGGCCGTACGCCGGAACCGGCGAGCGGGGACCGGGCCTGCGGGTCGGAGGACTCCGCGGGCAGGATCCTGCGGACCCGCCAGAGGCCGTCGGTGTCAGGGGCGAGATCGGCGCCCAGCATCCCGACGGGCCTGAAGGACCCGCCGGACGGCCCCGGCCGCACGTACGCGTGCGAGGACGCCAGCTCGCCCAGGGCCTCGCCGAGCACGTCGGCGAACTCGTCGGCGCCGGAGATCCGGTCCAGCCAGGGGCGGTACGCGGCGAGCACGGCCGGCCAGTCGACGCCCGCGAGGTCCGCCACCCAGAAGTGGTCGCGCACCAGCCGCCCGGCCTCCGCGTACGCCTGCCGCCAGCGGCTCCGCGGATCGACCTCGACCCTGATCCTGCGCAGGTCCACCTCGGCCGGGTCTTCGGCCCCGCCGGTGACCTTCATGGCGTGGCCGTCGATGTACGCGACGCGCCCGCCGTCGCCGCTGACCGAGAAGGCGTCGGCGTTCGCGACCTCCTCGCACGCGCGCTTCCCGAGGTCGAACCGTTCGAGGACCGTCCGTGGCCGCGTCGCGTCCTGCCCGGTGCCCAGGGAGCCTCGGAGCGGGTGGCGCAGCCAGGCCAGACCGTCCTTGACGGCCTGGAGGCTCGAGTAGTGGGCCTCGGGGACCGGCAGGGCGACCACCCGGCTCGCCATCCCCTCGGTGTCCACGACGATGTCCGCGCGGCCGCCCTCCTCCGGCTCGGCCGGGCGCCCGTCCACGGAGGGCGCGAACGGCGAGTGCGTGCTGCGGGCGAGCGGCAGCAGGAAGGGCCGGGAGCCGACGGGGAAGGCCAGGTCGAAGCTGTGCACGTCGAAGATCGGGTCGAAGCCCCGCATGGACAGGAAGGCCAGATATCTCCCGTCGGGTGTGAACACCGGCTCGGTGTCGCTGAACCGGCCGTCGGTGACCTCGACGATCACCGGAACCGCGTCCGTGCCGTCCGCACGGTCAGTGCCCTCCGCGCTGTCCGTCCTGGCCGCGCCATCCGTCCTCGCCGCGTCTTTCGCGACGGACGCGGACGGCCTGGGCACCCGGGCCATCCGGATCGCGCGCAGCAGGCCCACCTCGGGATGCGACCAGGCCAGCCAGGCGGAGTCGGGTGAGAACCTCGCCCCGCTGAGCGGGCCGCACGCCGACCGCGCCAGCTCCGTCACCTCGCCGCTCGCCACGTCCACGAGCAGGAGCCCGCCGTCGTGGGTGGTCACCGCGATCGTGGCTCCGTCCGGCGCTCCTGTGATCTCCAGTACGCGCCCGAGCCGGCCGCCGGCGATGCTCCTGACCGTGCCGCCGGGTTCCACGAGTTCGATCCCGTCCTCGCCGCCGGCGTCGCTCACCCATGCGACCGGCCCGTTGCCGCGCCGCGGTGCCTCCTCCCCCTCCTGGCCCCGTACGGCGCCGAGCACGATGGGGAGCCTGGCCCGGACTCCCGGACGTGCGGTCAGGCTTCGCGCCGGCCCGTCCTCGTGCGTCAGCCACAGCACCGTGCCCGCCACCTCCACGGCGCTGGCCCGGCCGGTGGCGTCGCACGACAGGTGCTCCACGGACGGCTGCGCCGCATACGGCCGCCGGCCCGCTCCCGCGCCGCCCAGCGTCACATCGAGGCGCTCCGGGCGGGCGTCGAGGCCGGGGAGGAGCCACAGCTCCCCGGCCCGGCTATACACGATCCGCCGCCCGTCGGTGCTCGCCTGGCGGGCGTAGAAGTCCTCGTGCCAGGTGTGCCGTACGAGGTCGGAGCCGTCCGGGGCGCAGGAGTAGACGTTGCCGACCCCCTCGTGGTCGGAGAGGAAGGCGATCCGGCCCTCGACGATCATCGGTGCGGCGATCTGGCCCTCATGGCCGTCGAGCAGGCGCCGCCCGTTGAACCAGAGCCTGCCGGTGCCGCCTCCCCTGTAGCGCTTCCAGTGCGCCGGGTCGTGTCCCGCCGCCCCGGTGAGCAGCAGTGCGTCCCCCTCCGACACGTGCAGGTCCTCGACCGGCCCGTACGGCTGCCGCGTCGCCGGACCGCCGTCGTCAGGGACCGCGTACGCCCAGGTCCAGAAACCGAAGGGCTGGCCCTGCCCGCTGACGACGGCGACGGTGTGGTCGTCCAGCCAGCCCCGCGACTCCGTGCGGTAGTCCCCCCAGTAGGTGAGCCGCGTGACCGGCCCGCCTCCGATCGGGACCACGTGGATCTCCGGATCGCCGTCGCGCCGGCTCGTCCAGGCGACCCTCGCGCCGTCGGGAGAGAACCTCGGGTGGCTCACCCTGGCCCGGTCGACCGTCAGCCGCCAGGCCCTCCCGCCGTCGAGTGGAGCGATCCAGACATCGTCGTCCGCCACGAAGGTCAGGGATTGCCGGTGAACGTGGGGAAATCGGAGGTAAGGCCCACTTGTCACCACGTAATCGTAACGGGATGGCTCTTTACCGCAAGATCGTGATTTCTGCTACTTGAGATACCTGTGAGTCTCCTGCTTACGCGAACCCGACAGGATCGCCGATAAAGTGACGCATCGCAGTGGTCAAAACAGGTAAAAGGGAAGGCATAACGGTGACCGACACGGACCGGCAGCAGCACCCGGCTTGGCGCAAGGGCAAGGCCAGGCGCACCACCTTCGGCGTCGGCCTCGGTGTGCTCGCACTCGTGGGCGGGCTCGCGGCGTGCAGCGAGTCCAAGGACATTGCCGAGGCGCCCCCTTCGGCCTCGCCTTCCGAGGCTCCCTCGGCCGTCCCGTCGGATCTCCCGAGTGCGACGCCCAGTGTCAAGCCCACGGACCTGCGCAAGGTCACCTGCGAGTACCGCAAGGACGACACCGGCAGCCCGGCGAAGTTCGTCGGGATGCCGCCGAAGCGGCTCAGCAAGGCGGTGATCAACGCCAAGGCGATGACGATTTACACCAACCTCGGCAAGATCGTCCTCGACATCGCCCCCGGCGACACGCCCTGCACGGTGAACTCGTTCGCGTTCCTGGCGAGCAAGAAGTACTTCGACAACACGGTCTGCCACCGCCTCACCACGATCGAGACCAACGGCCTCGGCCTGCTGCAGTGCGGCGACCCCCAGGCCAAGGGCGACGGCGAGAACCCGACCGACGGCACCGGCGGCCCCGGCTACCTGTTCCCCGACGAGAACCTCGGGCCGCAGTACGCCCGCGGCGTGGTGTTCATGGCCCAGGCGGGCGACGCCGCCAACTCCAACGGCAGCCAGTTCGTCATCTCCTACACCGACGAGAACGCCCAGCTTCCGCAGGCGTACACGCCGTTCGGCATCGTCCGCCAGGGCATGGAGGTCGTCGACAAGATCGCCAAGGGTGGGGTCAACACCGCCAAGGACGGCGTCGACATCACCAGCGACGACGGCGGCTCGAACGCGCCCAAGACCAAGGTTGTGATCAAGACCGTCAGGATCTCCTGACCCCGCGCCCGCGGGACGGGAAACGGCCCCTGGTGCCCGGCGATTCGCCGCCGGGCACCAGGGGCCGTTCTCGTATGGGAGACCGCGTCCGGAGCGCGCCGAGGGGCGTCTCCGGCCGTGTCAGGCCTGCGGGGCCGCCTCGCTCTTGGGCTTGGCGTCCACACCGGCCTCCTTGCGCTGGTCGGTCGTGATCGGCGTGGGCGCGCCGGTCAGCGGGTCGAACCCGGAGGCGGTCTTCGGGAACGCGATCACGTCACGGATCGACTCGCCGCCGCTGAGCAGCATGCAGACGCGGTCCCAGCCGTAGGCGATGCCCCCGTGCGGCGGCGGGCCGTACTTGAACGCCTCCAGCAGGAAGCCGAACTTGCTCTCCGCCTCCTCCTTGGAGATGCCCAGCACGTCGAAGACCCGCTGCTGCATCTCGGCACGGTGGATACGGATCGAGCCGCCGCCGATCTCCATGCCGTTGCAGACCATGTCGTACGCGTACGCCAGGGCCTCGCCGGGGTTGTCCTGGAAGTTGTCGGCCCACTCGGGCTTCGGACCGGTGAACGGGTGGTGCACCGCGGTCCAGCCGGTCTCGCGGCCGACCTCGTCGACGACGGGCTCGAACATCGGGGCGTCGACGACCCACAGGAACGACCACTGGGACTCGTCGATCAGGTCGCAGCGGCGGCCGATCTCCAGCCGGGCCGCACCGAGCAGCTCCCGCGAGGGGCCGGGCAGACCGGCGGCGAAGAAGACCGCGTCGCCGGGCTGCGCACCCGTGGCCTTGGCCAGGCCGGCGATCTCCGTTTCGGACAGGTTCTTGGCGACAGGACCGCCGAAGCCGTCCTCCTGGACCAGCACGTACGCGAGGCCGCGGGCGCCGCGGGACTTGGCCCACTCCTGCCAGGCGTCCAGCTCCTTGCGGGTCTGCCCGGCGCCGCCCGGCATCACCACGGCACCGACGTACGGCGCCTGGAACACCCTGAACGTGGTCTCCGCGAAGTATTCGGTCAGATCGACCAGCTCGACCCCGAAACGCAGGTCGGGCTTGTCCGAGCCGTACCGCGCCATCGCGTCGGCGTAGGTGATCCGGGGCAGCGGCGTGGGCAGGTCGTAGCCGATCGTCTCCTTCCAGATGCGGCCGATCAGGGCCTCGCCGAGCTCGATGACGTCGTCCTGGTCGACGAACGACATCTCGATGTCGATCTGGGTGAACTCCGGCTGCCGGTCGGCGCGCAGGTCCTCGTCGCGGAAGCAGCGCGCGAGCTGGTAGTAGCGCTCCAGGCCGGAGACCATGAGCAGCTGCTTGAACAGCTGCGGAGACTGCGGAAGGGCGTACCAGTTGCCCGGCTGGAGCCGTACCGGCACCAGGAAGTCACGGGCCCCCTCGGGGGTGGAGCGGGTGAGGTTCGGCGTCTCGACGTAGACGAACCCGCGCTCCTTCATGACCTCGTTCGCCAGGTACGTCGCCTGCGAGCGGATCTTCAGGGCGTTCGCGATCTGCGCCCGGCGGATGTCGAGGTAGCGGTACTTCAGCCGCGCCTCCTCGGACACCCCGGTGCTGCCCTCGATCGGGAACGGCAGCGGCGCGGCCTCGCTCAGCACCTCGACCTCGGAGGCGACGACCTCGACGGCGCCGGTCGGCAGGTCGGGGTTCTCGTTGCCCTCGGGGCGCACCCGGACCTCGCCCGTCACCTTGACGCAGTACTCCGAGCGCAGGTCGTGGGCGTGGTCCTCCTCGCGGAAGACCACCTGGGCGGAGCCGGAGGCATCCCGCAGATCGATGAAGACGACACCGCCGTGGTCCCGGCGTCGGGCCACCCAGCCCGCCAGCGTCACCCGCTGGCCTGCATGCTCCCTACGAAGCGTCCCTGCTTCGTGACTGCGGATCACGAGAATTTCCCCTTCAGGATGTCGACGACCTCGGCGATCGGCACCGCGGTCTGCTCGGCTGTGGTCAGGTCCTTGAGCTGTGCGGCTCCCGCCTCGAGATCTCGGTCGCCGAGGATCAGGGCGTACCGGGCGCCGCTGCGGTCGGCGGCCTTCATCGCGCCCTTGACGCCGCGCCCCCCGAAGGCCATGTCGACGGACAGGCCGGCCCGGCGCAGCTCGGCCACGAGCGTGAACACCCGGCGCCGCGCCTCCTCGCCGAGCGGTACGGCGAAGACGTCCATCGTGCCCGGCCGCTCGGTGAGCAGGCCCTCCGCCTCCATCGCGAGGACCGTGCGGTCCACCCCGAGGGCCCAGCCCACGCTGGGCAGCGGGGGTCCGCCGATCATCTCGCTCAGCCCGTCGTAGCGGCCCCCTCCGCCGACGGCCGACTGGGCGCCGAGGCCGTCGTGCACGAACTCGAAGGTCGTCCTGGTGTAGTAGTCGAGGCCGCGGACCAACCGGGGGTCGTCGGTGTAGGAGACGCCCACGTCGGACAGCAGGCCGCGGACCTCCTCGTGGTAGGCCTTGCAGGCCCCGCACAGGTGGTCGGTCACCAGCGGCGCGTCCGCGAGCTGGGACTGGACGTCGGGACGCTTGTCGTCGAGCACCCGCAGCGGGTTGATCTCGATGCGCTGGCGGGTCGGCTCGTCCAGGTCGAGCCCCCGCAGGAACTCCTGCAGCGCGGCGCGGTACGCGGGACGGCACTCGCGGCAGCCCAGCGAGTTCAGCAGCAGCCGCACGTTCCGCAGGCCCAGCCCGGCGTAGCCGTCCACCGCGAGCACGATCAGCTCGGCGTCGAGCGCCGGGTCCTCACCGCCCAGCGCCTCGGCGCCCACCTGGGAGAAGTGGCGGTACCGGCCCTTCTGGGCGCGCTCGTAGCGGTAGTAGCTGCCGGAGTACCACAGCTTGACGGGCAGCGGGCCGCCCGGCAGGCCGTGCTCGATCACCGCGCGCACCACGGACGCGGTGCCCTCGGGACGGAGCGTGATGGACCGCCCGCCCTTGTCCTCGAACGTGTACATCTCCTTGGTCACGATGTCGGTCGACTCGCCGACACCGCGGGAGAACAGCCGGGTGTCCTCGAAGGCGGGCGTCTCGATGTAGCCGTAGCCCGCCCGGCGGGCCGGCGCGGACAGCGCGTCGCGTACGGCGAGGGCCCACTCGGAGCGCGGCGGCATCCAGTCGAAGGTGCCCTTCGGCGCTTGAAAGCTCATTACAGTCCCCTGGTCGGGCCGGCGTGCGGCGCGTCCCCGCCCGAAGCCTGCTCCTCGTGCAGGCCCCTGAGATAAGGGTTGGTCGCGCGCTCGCGGCCAATGGTCGTCTGCGGTCCGTGACCGGGCAGGACCGTCGTCTCGTCCGGCAGCGGCAGGCACACCGTGGCCAGGCTGCGCAGGATCGTCGCGTAGTCACCGCCCGGAAGGTCGGTACGGCCGATGGAGCCGGCGAACAGCAGGTCTCCCGAGAACATGATCTCAGGTACCCGGAACGTCACCGACCCCCTGGTATGGCCGGGCGCGTGGTCGACCGTGATCTCCAAACCAGCGAGTTTCAGCGTCGCGCCGTCCGACAGCTCCCTGACGTCGTCGGGCTCGGTGAACTCCAGGCCGCCGAACAGCATCTGCCTGGTCTGCAGGGACAACCCCTTGGCCGGATCCGACAGCAGTTCGCGGTCCTCGGGGTGGATCCACGCGGGGACGTCACGCGCTCCGCAGACGGGCACGACCGACCACATGTGGTCCATGTGGCCATGGGTGAGCAGCACCGCGACCGGCTTCAGCCGGTGCTCGCGCAGAACCTCGTCGAGACCCTCGACAGCGTCCTGACCTGGGTCGATGACGACGCACTCCTCGCCTGCGGCGGGAGCGACGACGTAGCAGTTGGTCTGGAAGGACCCTGCGGGAAACCCGGCGACGAGCACGGAATCGGCCTCTTCGTCTCAGAAGATGTATCAAGGAATGCGCGAGCGAATGTAACCGAAGGGTACCGGTGCGGGTCGGCGGGCTGCGAACCAATACCCGTGTGCCGATACGATTCGCCCACCTCAATAGTCATTCTTGGACAGTCGGGAGGACGAAGTGGGCACCGGCAAGGACCGCCAGAAGCAGCTGGCCCGTGAGCATTACCAGCGGCAGGCGCAGGCGAGACTTGAGCGGCAGCGCAAGTCTCGGCGCACCGCGCTCATCGGGACGAGCACCGCCGTCGTGGTCGTGATCGGCGCGGCCGTGGGCGCGGTCGCGCTGATGGGCGGCGGTGACGACGCCACCGCGACGGCCAAGCCGACCACGGCGGCGGCGGAGCCCAAGGCGTACGACCCGTCGACGGGGACGTGCACCTACGTCGCGTCCGCCCCAGGAGAGCAGGTCAAGAACGTCGGCACGCCGCCGGAGAAGATCAGCACCGCGCCGGCGACCATGACGATCAAGACGAACTACGGCGACATCGTCGCCACGCTCGACTCCGTCAACGCGCCCTGCACGGTCAACTCGTTCAAGTACCTCGCGTCGAAGGACTACTTCGACAACACGAGATGCCATCGGCTGGGCACCACGTTCCCCATCCTGCAGTGCGGCGACCCGCTCGCGAAGGCGGACGGCAAGAACGCGACCGACGGCCAGGGCGGCCCCGGCTACCGGTTCGTCGACGAGAACCTCGCGGGCGCCAAGTACAACCGCGGCGTGCTCGCCATGGCCAACAGCGGCCCCGCCACGAACGGCAGCCAGTTCTTCATCGTGTACGGGGAGACCGGCCTGAGCGCCGACTACACACCTTTCGGTACGGTGACGAAGGGGCTGGAAATCCTGGACAAAGTGGCCAAGCGCGGGATCATCGCTGGAGCCCAGAACGACGGAACGGGCGCACCCAAGCAGCCCGTCGAAATCAAAGACGTGACAATAAACAGCAAGAGCTGACGTAATACAACCAAGGGCACAGTGAAGCCCTGGAGGCTGATTCGAGTGCGGGAGGACACCGTGACCACCGACCCGTGGGGCCGGGTAGACGACGACGGCACCGTCTACGTGCGTACGGCCGAGGGCGAACGAGCCGTCGGGTCCTGGCAGGCCGGTGAGCCGGAAGAGGCTCTCGCCTACTACCACCGCAAGTACGAGGAGCTGGCCGGGCAGGTCCAGCTCCTCGAACAGCGGGTGAAGGGCACCGACCTGCCGCCCGCGCAGGCGGAGGCGAACATCCTGAAGCTCCGCGAGGCGGTCGCCGAGGCGCATGCGATCGGCGACCTGGGCGCGCTCCAGGACCGCCTCGGCGCGCTCAGCGACCTCGTCGGCAAGCGCCGGGAAGAGGTGAAGGCCGCGCGCGACCAGGCACGGGTCCAGGCCCGCGAGGTCAAGGAGCGGATCGTCGCCGAGGCGGAGCGGATCGCCGAGGACGCCACCCACTGGAAGTCCGGTGGCGAGCGCCTGCGGCAGCTCGTGGACGAGTGGAAGGCCGCCGAGCGGATCGACCGCGCCACCGAGGCGGGCCTGTGGAAGCGCCTGTCCGCCGCCCGTACGGCGTTCGCCAAGCGGCGCAAGGCGTACTTCTCCTCGCTCGACGAGCAGCGTGACGCGGTGCGCGGCGCCAAGGAGCGCATCGTGGCCGAGGCGGAGGCCCTGGCGGCCTCGACCGACTGGAACGCGACGGCCGCCGCCTACCGCGAGCTGATGCGCCAGTGGAAGAACGCCGGCCGCGCCTCGCGCGAGGTGGAGGACGAGCTCTGGGGCAGGTTCAAGGGCGCCCAGGACCAGTTCTTCCACGCCAGGTCGGCCGTCTTCGCCGAGCGGGACGCCTCGTTCGCGGCCAACGCCGAGGCGAAGGAGGCGCTGCTCGCCGAGGCGGGCAAGCTGCTGCCCGTCACGGACGCCAGGAGCGCCCGCGGCGTCCTGCGCGGCATCCTGGAGCGCTGGGAGGCGGCCGGCCCGGTGCCGCGCGAGCAGCGCGACCGGCTCGAAGGCGGCCTGCGCAAGATCGACGACGCGGTCCGCAAGGCCGAGGAGAACGAGTGGCGTCGCTCGAACCCCGAGGCCAGGGCCCGCGCGCAGGACACGGTCAACCAGCTCCGCAAGTCCATCGAGCAGCTCGAGACCCGGCTGTCCAAGGCGCAGGCCGCGGGCAGGGACAAGGACGTCAAGGAGACCGAGGAGGCCCTGACCGCCCGGCGTTCGTGGCTTGAGGAGGCCGAGCGCACGCTCGCCGAGTTCTCCTGATCCGGCTCGTTCACACGTCGACCCCCGCCGCGCGTTCGCGACGGGGGTCGACGTGTGAACGAGCCAGTGCGCTCATTCGAGTGGTTCGAGTGGTTCGAGTGGTTCGGGTGGTCCGGGTGGTTCGGGTGGTTCGAGGTGCGGCCGGTCAGTTCGTCACGCGGTAGACGTCGTAGACGCCCTGGATGTTGCGCACCGCCTTGAGCACGTGGCCGAGATGCTTGGGATCGCCCATCTCGAAGGTGAACTTGCTCACCGCGACGCGGTCCCTGCTGGTGGCCACCGTGGCGGACAGGATGTTCACATGCTGGTCGGACAGGGTCCGGGTGACGTCCGACAGGAGCCGGGGCCGGTCCAGTGCCTCGACCTGGATCGCGACGAGGAAGACCGAGTCGTCTCCCGGCGCCCACGACACCTGCACGAGCCGGTCGGGCTGCTCGTTGAGCTGCTCCACGTTCGGGCAGTTGTTCCGGTGGACCGAGACCCCGTGCCCGCGCGTGACGAAGCCCACGATGTCGTCACCGGGAACCGGCGTACAGCACCGCGACAGCCGTACCCACACGTCCGGGTCGCCGGCGACGTTGACACCGGCGTTGGAACCTCCCCTGGGGCGTCCTCTGAGCTTCGTGGGGACCGCCGCCTCGGCGATGTCCTCCTCTGCCCCCTCGACGCCTCCGAGGGATTGCACGAGCTTCTGGACGACCGCCTGGGCACCGGAGTGGCCCTCGCCCACCGCCGCGTAGAGCGCGGACACGTCGGGGTACCTGAGGTCGCGGGCGAGCGCGAGGAGCGCCTCCCCCGACATCAGGCGCTGGAGCGGCAGCCCCTGCTTGCGCATCGCCCGCCCGATGGCCTCCTTGCCGGCCTCGATCGCGGTCTCCCTGCGCTCCTTGGAGAACCACTGGCGGATCTTGTTGCGGGCCCGGCCGCTCTTGACGAACTTCAGCCAGTCGCGGGACGGTCCGGCGTCCGGGGACTTGGAGGTGAAGATCTCCACCGTGTCGCCGTTGCCCAGCCGGGACTCCAGCGGCACCAGGCGGCCGTTGACCCTGGCCCCGATGCAGCGGTGCCCCACCTCGGTGTGCACGGCGTACGCGAAGTCGACGGGTGTGGCACCCTCGGGCAGCGCGATCACCTGGCCGCGCGGCGTGAAGACGAACACCTCCGAGACCGACAGGTCGAAGCGCAGCGACTCCAGGAACTCGCCCGGGTCGGAGGTCTCCTTCTGCCAGTCGAGGAGCTGGCGCAGCCAGGCCATGTCGTTGACCTGCTTCCCCTTGGCCGCGGGGCCGGGGGCGCCGTTCATCTCCTCCTTGTACTTCCAGTGGGCGGCCACGCCGTACTCCGCCCGGTGGTGCATGGCGCGGGTGCGGATCTGCAGCTCGATCGTCTTGCCCTCTGGCCCCATGACCGTCGTGTGCAACGACTGGTACATGTTGAACTTGGGCATCGCGATGTAGTCCTTGAACCGCCCGGGCACCGGCCTCCACTGGGCGTGGATCGTTCCGAGGGCCGCGTAGCAGTCGCGCACGGTGTCCACCAGTACGCGGATGCCCATCAGGTCGTAGATGTCCTCGAACGCGACGTCCTTGGCGATCATCTTCTGGTAGATCGAGTAGTAGTGCTTCGGGCGGCCCTTCACCGTCGCCCGGATCTTGGCCTCGCGCAGGTCGCCGGAGACCTTCTCGATCACGTCCTGCAGGAACAGGTCCCGGCGCGGCGCGCGCTCGGACACCATCCGGGCGATCTCGTCGTACCGCTTCGGATAGAGCATGGCGAACGCGAGGTCCTCTAGCTCCCACTTGATGGTGTTCATGCCGAGCCGGTGGGCCAGCGGCGCGAAGATCTCCAGCGTCTCGCGGGACTTCTGCTGCCGCTTGTGCTCGGGCAGGTAGCGCATCGTGCGCATGTTGTGCAGCCGGTCGGCGAGCTTGATGACCAGCACCCGGATGTCGCGCGCCATGGCGACGACCATCTTCCTGACGGTCTCCGCCTGCGCCGCGTCGCCGAACTTGACCTTGTCCAGCTTGGTGACGCCGTCGACGAGCAGGGCGATGCTCTCGCCGAAGTCGGCGCGCAGCTCCTCGAGGCTGTAGGCGGTGTCCTCCACGGTGTCGTGCAGGAGCGCGGCGCAGAGCGTCTCGTCATCCGTGCCGAGCTCGGCCAGGATCGTCGCCACGGCCAGCGGGTGCGTGATGTAGGGATCGCCGCTCTTGCGCTTCTGGTCGCGGTGGTGATGCGCGGCGACATCGTACGCGCGCTCGATCAGCCGGAGGTCCGCCTTGGGATGGGTCGCGCGAACCGTCTTGAAGAGCGGTTCCAGAACCGGATTCATAGCACCCCACTGCCCCCCGAACCGCGCCCGCCGGCGTCGCACGGCAGGCGCGGGTCTCTCCTCCGCGGCCTCCGATGCGTCGCGCGCGGCTACGGTCTCCTCGGCCTCGGCGGGCCGGGATTCGCTCCGGGCCCGCACGCCGTCGGGCACGACCACATCACGGGGCACACAGACTCCTCACGTCGAGTCCAGGCTCCCCAGTGTATCCGCGTCGTCTGCCCGCTTTTCGCCTGGATGCGCCCGAATCAGACGACCACCAGGGAACGGACCTCCAGACCAGGCAGCCGGTCACGGCCGGAGAGGAAGGACAGCTCCATCAGGACGGACACCGCGACGACGTGGGCGCCCGATCTCCTGACCAGCTCCACCGTCGCGTTCGCTGTGCCGCCCGTGGCGAGCACGTCGTCCACGATCAGCACCCGCTCACCCGGAACGAAGGCATCAGTGTGCACTTCCACCGTCGCGGAGCCGTACTCCAGATCATAGTTCGCCGCGAGCGTCTGGGCAGGCAGTTTGCCCTTCTTGCGTACGGGGACGAAACCGGCGCCCGCCCGGTACGCCACCGGGGCGGCCAGGATGAAGCCGCGCGCCTCGATGCCGACCACCTTGTCGAACGTCAGGCCGCTTCCCAGCTCATCCACGACCTGCACGAACGCGCCATGATCGGCCAGCAGCGGGGTGATGTCCTTGAACAGGACTCCCGGCTTCGGGTAGTCGGGAACGTCCCGGATCAGGGAAACCCACTCAGTCATTTCCAACCCACTTCATGAGGACGGCGCCCCCGCGTCCCTCCCATGATGCCGGGCATCCCGGGAGGCGGCACAGGAGCGCCGTCACCGTCTCTGTCTACCTAACGCTTCTTGCGCTTTCCGTCATCCGTGGTCGCGACCCCGTTCTGGGATCCCGCCACCACGGGCTGCTTGGCGCTCGCGGCCGCCGCCTTCGCGACGGACGCCTCCCGCTGGGCCACACGTTCGGCGAGCTTCCGCCACTGCGGCTCGCGCTCCTTCAGCGTGACCAGGATCGGTGTGGCCACGCAGAGCGAGGAGTAGGTGCCGACGATCATTCCGACGAAGAGCGCCAGGGACAGGTCCTTCAGCGTCCCGGCGCCGAGCAGCGTGGTCCCGATGAACAGGATCGCCGCCACCGGCAGGATCGCGACCAGCGAGGTGTTCAGCGAGCGGATCAGCGTGTGGCTGAGCGCGTTGTTCGCGGCCTGCGTGTAGGTCATCTTCGCGCTCGTGCCGATCTTGCCCGTCACCTCCTTGATCATGTCGAAGACGACGACCGCGTCGTACAACGAGTAACCGAGGATCGTGAGGAAGCCCAGCATGGTGGCCGGGGTGACCTCGAAGCCCGACCAGGCGTAGATGCCGGCCGTGATCACGAGGTCGTGCACGAGGGCCACGATGGCGGCGAGCGCCATCCGCCACTCGAACGCGAGGCTGAGGTACAGCATGATCGCGAGCATGAAGACGGCCAGGCCGATCCAGGCCTTCTGCATGACCTCGCCGCCCCAGGTGGCACCGATGACCTGGGTGCTGACATCGTCGGCCTTGAGGTGGTACTTGTCCGCGACGGCCTGCTGGACCTTGGGAACCTCGTTGGTGTCGAGGCTCTCGGTGGTGACCCGCCAGTTCGGCCCGGCCTCCTGGACGATGACCTGGTGGACACCCGCGTCCTTGATGGTCGTCCTGACCTCCTCGACGCTCGAGTTCGTGGCGCGGGGGAAGTCGAAGACCGACCCGCCCTTGAACTCCACGCCGAGGTTGAGGCCGTGGATGACCATGCCGACAATGGAGACGATCATCAGCAGGGCCGAGAGGCCGTACCAGAGCTTCCGCTTGCCGACGAAGTCGATGTTGATGTCGCCGCGGTACAGGCGGCTGATAATGCCCGGCATCACGCCTCCTGCAGGTGCTCGGCACCGCTGTTGGTACGGCCCATACGCTCGGCGTCGAGACCGGACAGCTTGTGGCCCTTGGAGAAGAACTTCATCCTGGCGGCCAGCGACATGAGGGGCTTGGTGAACAGGAAGACCACGATGATGTCGATGAGCGTGGTCAGGCCCATGGCGAACGCGAATCCGGCGACGCCGCCGACCGCGAGGAAGTAGAGCACCACCGCGGCGATGAACATGACCGCGTCGGCGACCAGGATCGTCCGCTTCGCCCGCCGCCAGGCGACCTCCACGGCGGCGCGGAGGGTGCGGTGGCCTTCCTTCATCTCGTCACGGATGCGTTCGAAGTAGACGATGAACGAGTCCGCGGTGATGCCGATCGAGACCACGAGGCCGATGATGTGCGGCAGCGACCATCGGAAGCCGACGTTCGCGCTGAGGACGGCCACCGAGAAGTAGGTGACGATCGTCGCGATGCCGAGGCTCGCGATGCCGATGGCGCCCAGCCCTCGGTAGTAGAGCAGCAGGTAGAGCATGACGATCAGCAGGCCGATGGCGCCGGACACGAGACCGCCGCGGAGCTGGTCCTGGCCGAGTGTGGACGAGACGGAGACGACGGAGCTCTGCACGAACTTGAGCGGCAGCGCGCCGTACTTGAGCTGGTCGGCCAGTTCGGTCGCGCTCTGCTGGTTGAAGCTGCCCGAGATCTCGGTCTTGCCGCCGGGGATCCGGCCGTTCGAGGCGGGAGCCGTGATCACCAGTCCGTCGAGGACGACGCCGATCTGGTTGCGCGGCTGCTGCGCGCCGAACGCCTTGGCGGTGAGGTCGCTCCACTGCGACGCGCCCTGGCTCTTGAAGTCGAGGTTGACGACCCACTCGCCGGTGTCCTGGCGCACGCCCGACGACGCGGTGGTGATCTGCGAACCCTGGACCGCGGCCTTGTCGAGGATGTACCTCGCGCTGCCGTCCTGGCTGCAGGCCACGATCTGCTTGTTCGGGTCGTCCTGGGCGCCCTGGCCCCTGTTCTTCGCGGTGCAGTCGATCGTCCGGAACTTCTGCAGCATGGCCGGGTCGATGCCGCTGAGGTCCTGCCCGGCGAGCGGGTCCTCCTCGCTCGGCGTGACCGACGGTGTGGGCGACGGGGTCGCCTTGGCGCGTGTCCCCGCACCGGTCTTCTCACCGGTCGCGGTATGCGACCTGGCGCGCCTCGTCACGGTGGGCGTCGGAGTCGGCTCGGCGAGAGCCTTCGACAGCGCGCGACCGGCGGGCGAGGTCCCGGTGGACGGGGTGACCGCGGACGGGCTCGGCGTGGCGGCCGTGGTGGGCAGAGTGGTCGGCGGCGTCGTGGCCGCGGCGACCGCGAGCACCTGGCGGAAGCGCATCTCCGCCGTGGTGGCGACCAGCTTGATGGCCTCGTCGCGGCCGGCGCCGGGCACCGAGATGACGATGTTGTCGCCGGATCTGGCGACCTCCGCGTCCGAGATGCCGGTGCCGTTCACGCGGTCCCGGATGATGTTGACGGCCCGGTCGAGGCTCTCCTGCGGAGGCGCCTTGCCGTCGGTGGTCACGGGCGACAGCGTCACCGTCGTGCCACCCGCGAGATCGAGACCGAACTTGGGGACGAATGCCTTCTGCAAGGCGATCGTCGCCCCCATGGCGAGGATGATCGCCAGAAGAACCAGGAGCGTGCGTCCCGGCTTGATCTGGCTACTGGTCGGTGGGGCCACTGGTGGTCGATTCTTTCGTCAAGGGATCTTCAGTGAGCGTACTCAGGACTGCTTGGTGCTCGAATCCTTGGCGCCCCCGTCTTCGGGGGTCTCGGTCACCGGCTCGTCCTTGTCTTTCTGAATGTCCTCATGGGCGTCCTTCTGAACGCCCTCTTCCGCCACGGACTGGGCAGAATCCGGCTCGGCGTCGTCAGCGTCCTCAACGGGAGTGACAACGCGGCCGATCGCCGCCTTGACCCATCGCGTCTCCACGCCCGGCGCGATCTCCAGGATGACGTCCTCGTCCTGAAGGCCCACCACGGTGCCGAACAGACCGGTGGTCGTCATGACCCGTGCGCCCGGAGCGAGCGAGTTCTGCATGGACAGCTGCTCCTGCTGCCGCTTGCGCTGCGGGCGGATCAGCAGGAAGTAGAACACCACTACCAGCAAGATCAGTGGCAGAAACGTCCCAAGCGGGTTGTTGCCCACGGGGGCCACCCTTTCCATTACGTGATGAACCGGCTTGACGCCGGAGGTCCTGTTTCGCGTTTGAGCGCGGCTGCCACGTCGCTGAGAAGCGTCAGCGTAAGCGGCCAGTCAAGCCACGCAGTGTAGGCGAGCCGCTCGAAGAGCGGCAACGAACCCACGATATGGCACGCGGGAAAGTGCCCATTTCAGCGTCTTTGCAACCGATCTGTGACCATGCGCGGGCAGTACGCCCTTGGCGTCCGACTTCCATCACCCCGATATTTCCGCTTCTTTCATGAAATGTACGGCTTTCAGGCGCGGGCATTCAGGGCTCCGAGATGTTCTGCTGATCCTCCAGGAACACCGGAACGGCACCGAAGGCGTCGGGCGGCGGCACCAGCCCGAGGTGCGCCCAGGCCGCCGCCGTCGCCACGCGGCCCCGCGGGGTGCGGGCGAGCAGGCCCTGCCGTACGAGGAACGGCTCGGCCACGACCTCCACGGTCTCCGGCTCCTCCCCCACCGCCACCGCCAGCGTGGACAGCCCCACCGGACCACCGCCGAACTTGCGCAGCAGCGCCCCCAGGACCGCGCGGTCGAGCCGGTCGAGCCCCTCGGCGTCCACCTCGTAGAGGTTGAGAGCCGCGGCCGCGATCTCCCGTGTGATCACCCCTTCGGCCCGGACGTCGGAGAAGTCGCGGACCCGCCGGAGCAGCCGGTTCGCGATGCGGGGCGTGCCGCGCGAGCGGCGGGCGATCTCGTGCGCGCCCTCACCGGGCAGCTCGACGGACAGCAGCCGCGCCGACCGGTGCAGGACCTGCTCCAGCTCGGCCGCCTCGTAGAAGTCCATGTGGGCGGTGAACCCGAAACGGTCGCGCAGCGGCGCGGGGAGCAGGCCCGCCCGCGTGGTCGCCCCGACCAGCGTGAACGGCGCGATGTCCAGCGGGATGGAGGTGGCGCCCGGGCCCTTGCCGACGACGATGTCGACCCGGAAGTCCTCCATCGCGAGGTAGAGCATCTCCTCGGCGGGCCGGGCCATCCGGTGGATCTCGTCGATGAAGAGGACCTCGCCCTCGGCCAGCGTCGAGAGGATCGCGGCCAGATCGCCGGCCCGCTCCAGAGCCGGACCCGAGGTCATCCGGAGCGGCGCGCCCAGCTCGGCCGCGATGATCATGGCGAGCGTCGTCTTGCCCAGGCCGGGGCCGCCGCTCATCAGCACATGGTCCGGCGGGCGGTTGCGGCGCAGGGCGCTCTCCAGCACCAGCGAGAGCTGCTCCCTCACCCGCCCTTGGCCGATGAACTCCTCCAGCCGCCGGGGCCGCAGCGCCGCCTCGATCGCGTGCTCGTCGCCCTCGGCGTCGGGCGACACCAGGTCTCGCTCCATGCTCACGACGGTCTCCCCGGGATCGGCGGGCGCGCTGAAAGTTTCACCGGACGGCTCACCGGACGCTCAGCGCGCGCAGGGCCGACTTGAGCAGCGCGGCGACCTGGGGCGCCCGGCCGGCGGACACTTCGGCGTCCGCCTCGGGGGCCACGGCGGCGACGGCCTCGTCGGCGTCCCTGGTGGAGTAGCCGAGGCCGACCAGGCCGGAATGGACCTGATCGCGCCAGGCGGGAACCGGAGCCCCGCCGCCCAACGCGGCGTTGACCGCCTCGTCGGGCGTGCCCAGCTTGCCCTTGAGTTCGAGCACGATGCGCTGGGCGCCCTTCTGGCCGATGCCGGGCACCATGGTCAGCGCCTTGATGTCGGCACTGGCGACGGCCACCCGCAGCGCGCTCGGCGTGTGCACGGCCAGCATGGCGAGCGCGATGCGCGGCCCGACGCCGCTGGCGGTCTGGAGCATCTCGAACACGGTGCGCTCGTCGTCGGAGGCGAAGCCGTACAGGGTGAGCGACTCCTCGCGGACGACCAGCGCGGTCGCGAGCCTGCCGGGCTCACCCACCCGCAGGCCGGCCAGCGTGCCCGGGGTGCAGTGGACCAGGATGCCCACCCCGCCCACCTCGATCACGGCGGCGTCCGGCCCGATGCCGGTCACCCGGCCCGCCACGGATGCGATCACTGCGCGCTCCCTCCCCCATCGGCCCGCCCGGCCTCGCGGTCCCCAGTCCTACCAGAGGATGCCGACATCCGATGCGCCCCGCTCATCGGCCGGCTCCGGGGTGACGGTAACCGGGCTGCAGCGCGATGTTCGCCCCCGGACCGCCTCTCTTGGCGAGGGCCTGCGCCTGGGCCAGGGCCAGCCGGTTCTGCACGCCCCCGCGCCAGACGTGGCAGATGGCGAGGGCCAGCGCGTCGGCGGCGTCGGCCGGCTTGGGCATGGCGTCCAGCCTCAGCAGCCGGGTGACCATGGTGCCGACCTGCTTCTTGTCGGCGTTGCCGTTCCCGGTGATGGCGGCCTTCACCTCGCTCGGCGTGTGCAGCGCGACCGGCAGGCCCCGGCGCGCGGCGCAGGTGATGGCGACCGCGGACGCCTGTGCGGTGCCCATCACGGTGCGCACGTTGTGCTGGGCGAAGACGCGTTCCACGGCCACCGCGTCCGGCCGGATCTCGTCGAGCCAGCGCTCGATCCCGGCCTCGATGGCGACCAGCCGTGAGCCGATGTCGTCATCGGCGGGCGTGCGGACCACCCCGACGGCGACCATGCGAAGCGCGGCGCCGGGACGGCCCTCGACCGCTCCGATGCCGCATCGGGTCAGCCCCGGATCGACTCCCATCACCCTCAGCTCGGGCAATCGCACCGGCACGCCTCCCCCGGATCCGTTCTTCGCCGAACACGTGTTCGGCGAAGAACTCTACTCCGGGCGGGGGCGCTAGATCGCCGGTAACGCGGAATCAGAAGTAGTCGATCATGTACGCCGCGCAACGGAAGGCCGAGTCGAGCGCCTCGTCGTCCTCGGCGGAGCCGCCCGTGACCAGGCCGGTACGGCGCAGCGTGGCCGTGGGGACGCCGGCGAACAGCGCGGACAGGCCGCCGACCGTGAAGGTGGGCCCCCTCTCCGCTCCCCCATCCGCGACGGCGGTGGCGGTGCCCGATCCCGCGGAGACCTCCAGCCGCCAGGAGCCGGAGTTCGACGGGCGTTGCGCGTCCTCGACGTGGACGACGGCGTCCAGCGAGACTCCCGCCGGGAAGCCGCGCCGGGCGACGGCGGCGGGGAGGTCGATCAGGCGGAACATCCAGCGCGTCTGCCTGATCTCGTCCTGCGACCGCTCGCGGATCAGCCAGAGCAGGGGGTCCTGCGGCTCTATGCACGCCGTGACCGACTTGGCGATCGAGGAGGCCGTGCCGACCAGCGACCACAGGGCCCGCGTCGTCGCCTCGGACCCGGCCACGCAGCCGTCGACCTCGATGTCCTTGCCGCTCCACCGGTAGATCACGAAACCGTCGTCGGCGATGTAGCAGAAGTCGTCATCGTCGGCCAGCCACAGGCGCCACGTGCGCTCGTCGTAGCAGAGCGGGCCGGACGCGCGGGTGGAGGCGTAGACCCGCCCCATCGTCGCGATGAGCTCGGGCGCGTCGTCCGGGCCCATCCGGCGCAGCTTGACGTCGGCGCCGCCCGTGCCCAGCGCGCGCAGCGTCTCGGTGGGGAGGGTCGCCCGGTTCAGGCCGCCCGCGTGCTCCCAGCCCATGCCGCGATAGAGCGGCGTGGTGGCCGGATAGAGGGCGGAGACGACGTGACCGAGCTCGGCCGCCCGGTCGATGGTCGCCCGCATGATGAGGCGGCCCACACCGCGGCCCCGGTCCTCCGGAGAGACCGTGACGCCCGCGACGCCAGCCATCGACATCGGCCGGCCGTGCCACCACTGGGTGTAGGCGTTGATCCGCGCGGTCGCGACCAGTCGGGAGCCGTCGAAGGCGCCGATGTAGCGCCCCTCCGGCAGAAGCGGCGCCACCATCTGGCGCCAGGTCTCGGCGTCTCCGCCGGAGAGGGGGCCGAAGGCGCGCTTGCGGTTATCGAGTACCGCGTCGAGATCGTCGGCGGTCAGGTCACGGATGTCCATGATCGGCCAAACTATGCCGGTAGGCGGCCCGCCGCCAACCGGTTTTCCGTGCCGCCCGTGCCGTACCCGTCCTGGTCACGCGATGACCGGGGCGACGGCGCGGGCGGCGGACCGGCGGGAGGCGCCTACGCCTCCAGCCTCTCCATGATCTCGTCGGAGACGTCGAAGTTCGCCCAGACGTTCTGCACGTCGTCGCTGTCCTCGAGCGCGTCGATGAGGCGGAAGACCTTGCGCGCGCCCTCCTCGTCGAGCGGGATGTTCATGCTGGGCAGGAAGCTCGCCTCGGCGGACTCGTAGTCGATCCCCGCGTCCTGGAGCGCCGTGCGCACCGGGATCAGGTTCGTCGCCTCGGACACGACCTCGAACGCCTCTCCGAGGTCGTTGACCTCCTCGGCGCCCGCGTCGAGGACGGCCATCAGCACGTCGTCCTCGGAGAGGTCGCCGGCCCTCGGCACCAGGACGACGCCCTTGCGGTTGAACATGTACGACACCGAGCCGGGGTCGGCCAGCGAGCCGCCGTTGCGGGTCAGCGCGACGCGGACCTCGGACGCCGCCCGGTTGCGGTTGTCGGTGAGGCACTCGATCAGCACGGCCACGCCGCCGGGGGCATAGCCCTCGTACATGATGGTCTGCCAGTCGGCGCCGCCGGCCTCCAGGCCGCCGCCGCGCTTGCGCGCCCGCTCGATGTTGTCGATGGGCACGGAGTTCTTCCGCGCCTTGGTGATCGCGTCATACAGCGTCGGGTTACCGTCCGGGTCGGGGCCGCCGGTCCGGGCCGCGACCTCGATGTTCTTGATGAGCTTGGCGAACAGCTTGCCGCGCTTGGAGTCGAGCGCGGCCTTCTTGTGCTTCGTCGTCGCCCATTTGGAGTGGCCGGACATCGCCTAGAACTCCCTCACCATTTCGACAAAATACGAGTGCACCCGCGCGTCACCCGTCAACTCCGGGTGGAAGGACGTCGCGAGCAGAGGTCCCTGTCGGACCGCGACGATCCTACCCCCGGGCTCCGCCCTGCCCAGCACCTCCACGTCGGGTCCGATCGACTCGACCCACGGCGCGCGGATGAAGACGGCCCGGACGCGGCCCTTGGCCGCGAAGTCGAGATCGGCCTCGAAGGAGTCGACCTGGCGGCCGAAGGCGTTGCGGCGCACGACCATGTCGATGCCGCCCAGCGTCTCCTGGCCGTCGACGCCCCCCTCGATCCGGTCGGCCAGCATGATCATCCCCGCGCAGGAGCCGTACGTGGGCAGGCCGTCCTTGATCCGTAGCCGGAGCGGTTCGAGCAGGTCGAACGCGGTCGCGAGCTTCCACATCGTGGTCGACTCGCCGCCGGGGAGCACCAGCGCGTCGACCGCGTCCAGTTCGCTCCTGCGGCGTACGGCCATCGCCCTGGCGCCCGCGGCCTCGATGGCGCGGGCGTGCTCGCGCACGTCGCCCTGGAGGGCGAGCACGCCGATCAGCGGCGCAGTCGTCACGATCATCCTTTCGTCAGCGGTGGTCCCAGCGTAGAACCAAGGCGCAGAACGCCCCAAACCGCACGTTTTATGCCTGTGCGGGCGACGCGTCCTGGAAGGTGTGATCGACGTCGACGTGGTCCAGGGTGGCCAGGTGGTGCCGCCGGGCGTACAGGATCGCGATGCCGACGAGGCAGCAGGCCGCGCCCACGTAGTACGGCACGGCGTCCCCGAACTCCTCGCCCAGCTTGGTCACGATGTACGGCGCGAGCGCGCCGCCCATCCAGCGGACGAAGTTGTATCCGGCCGAGGCGACGGGACGCGGCGCGTCGGACACCTCCATCGCGGCCTCGGTGAAGATCGTGTTGTTGAACCCGATGGGAATGCCGCACAGGATGACGAAGACGACCGTCCCGGCCTGCCCGGAGAGCGCGATGCCCACCTGGAGGACGGCCAGCAGCCCGAGGGAGAGGAAGAGCACCCGGACCGACCCGAGGCGGCGCTGCAGCCAGGGAGCCCCGAAGACGGAGGCCAGCGCGACGCACACGCCCCAGCCGAAGAACACCGCGCCGATGCCGTACGCCGACATGCCGAGGATGAACGGCGTGAACGCCAGCACGGTGAAGAACGCGAAGTTGTAGAAGAGCGCGGTGAAGGCGGTGGTGGACAGGCCGCCGTGGGCGAGGGCGCGGATCGGATCGCCCAGCCGGGTCCGCACGGCGGGCTTCGGCGTCGCCGCGAGCATGGTCACGATCAGGACGAAGCCGACGGCCATCAGCGTCGCGGTGCCGAAGAAGGGCGCCCGCCAGTTCCAGTCGCCCAGGAGCGCCCCGACCAGCGGGCCGAGGGAGATGCCGAGGCCGAGGGCCGCCTCGTACAGGATGATGGCCTTCTCGGCGCCGCCGCTGGCCGCGCCGACGATCACCGCCAGCGCCGTGGCCACGAACAGCGCGTTGCCGAGGCCCCAGCCGGCGCGGAAGCCGACGAGCTGCCCGACCGTTCCGGACGTCCCGGCCAGGGCGGCGAAGACGATGACGAGCGCGAGACCGAGCAACAGGGTCCGCTTGCCGCCGATCCTGCTGGAGACCCAGCCGGTGACCAGCATCGCGACCGCGGTGACCAGGAAGTAGCTGGTGAACAGCAGCGACACCTGGCTCGGCGTGGCGTGCAGGCCCTGCGCGATCGACGGGAGGATGGGATCGACGAGCCCGATCCCCATGAAGGCCACCACCGCGGCGAACGCCGTGGCCCAGACCGATACGGGCTGACGGAGGATCCCGCCGTTCTGCTGTGACACCGTGGGCTCCTTCAGCTCCGGCCGAGCTTGGCGAGGGCGGGCAGTGCGACGTCGATGGCGGCGCGCTCCTCCAGGGTGAGCGTGCTCAGCTGACGGGTGAGGTAGGCGATCCTGGACTGCCGGACGGCGTACAGGCGGGTGCGCCCCTCGTCGGTGAGTTCGACGGTGCGGACCCGCGCGTCGGCGGGATCGGCCGCGCGCGCCACCAGTCCGGCCTCCTCCAGCCGGTTGATCTGCACCGTCATCGTGGGGAGTTGCACCGCGTGCTCCTCGGCCAGCTCGGTCATCCGCCGGCCGCCGCCCTCCAGGGAGCCGAGCACGGAGTACTGCTGGGTGGTGATCGGCTGGCCCGCCGTCGTGCGGCGCAGTAGGAGCACCAGGTGGCGCAGCTCCCGGGACAGGCTCTCCGCCAGCCCCCGCGTGTCATCCGTCGTCATACTTAGCCATACTAACTTAGCCTGTCTAAGTATTTGCCCGGCGGGGTCCCCGGAAGAGGCGGAAGGACCCCTGAGACGCGGAGACGGCGGCCCCGTGATCGGGACCGCCGTCGCGCTCAGCCGCGTAGCGGCGTGATCACCAGCCGCGCTCGGCCAGCCGGTGCGGGACCGGGATGTCGTCGACGTTGATGCCGACCATCGCCTCGCCGAGACCGCGCGAGACCTTGGCGACCACGTCGGGGTCGTCGTAGAAGGTGGTGGCCTTGACGATGGCGGCGGCGCGCTTGGCCGGGTCACCGGACTTGAAGATGCCGGAGCCGACGAAGACGCCCTCGGCGCCGAGCTGCATCATCATCGCGGCGTCGGCCGGGGTGGCGATGCCGCCCGCGGTGAACAGCACGACCGGCAGCTTTCCGGCCTTGGCGACCTCGGCGACCAGTTCGTACGGCGCCTGCAGTTCCTTGGCGGCGACGTACAGCTCGTCCTCGGGGAGCGAGGTGAGCCGCCGGATCTCGGCGCGGATGGTGCGCATGTGGGTGACGGCGTTGGAGACGTCGCCGGTGCCGGCCTCACCCTTGGAGCGGATCATCGCGGCGCCCTCGGTGATGCGGCGCAGCGCCTCGCCCAGGTTGGTGGCACCGCAGACGTAGGGAACGGTGAAGCGCCACTTGTCGATGTGGTTGGCGTAGTCGGCCGGGGTCAGCACCTCGGACTCGTCGATGTAGTCGACGCCAAGCGCCTGAAGCACCTGCGCCTCGACGAAGTGGCCGATGCGGGCCTTGGCCATGACCGGAATGGAGACGGCGCCGATGATGCCCTCGATCATGTCGGGGTCGCTCATCCGGGAAACCCCACCCTGGGCGCGGATGTCGGCGGGCACCCGCTCCAGCGCCATGACCGCGACCGCGCCGGCGTCCTCGGCGATCTTGGCCTGCTCGGGCGTGACGACGTCCATGATGACGCCGCCCTTGAGCATCTCGGCCATGCCGCGCTTCACACGGGCGGTGCCGACGGCGGCGGTCTCGTTGACTTCGGGCGTGCTGCTGGACACGTTGCTACCTCACGACGGCGGACCAATGGATTCCACTCCATGTTAGGTCCTGACCGAAGCTTGGCCCGACGCGCCATCCTGTAAGGGTTCGGCCCGCTTTTTGTACGCCCCGCGCATCAGGAGCCCCAGGGGCTCCTCCGGTCCCTCTGGTCAGGGGGCGACGGGCTTGCGGGAGGCGAGGACGACCCAGACCTGGCCGCGCGCGAACGGCATCGGCGTGCCGTCGGCCATGGTGTAGGTGGTGCCCTCCTCCTCCGAGGGGCGCTCCCACTTGACCTTGTAGGCCATGCCGTCCCGCAGCACGACGCCGGTTCCCTTGCCCACGGTGTGGACCATGGGCGTGTAGCTGCCGGTGAAGTCGTGGAACTCCGACCTGTCGGTCTTGACCCACTGGACCACGATCGTGGGCGCGCCCTGCTGGCCGCCCTCGGCGGCCATGTCCTTCTTGCCGTCCTGGCTGACCAGCCAGCGCTTCTGCGTCTCCGACCAGGCGAACTCGAAGTTCGCCGCCGGGTAGCGCACGCGCACGGTCTTCTGCGGGACGCCACCGGCCGGGGGCTCGTCGGAGAACACGAATCCGATGTCGTCCGCCTTGGCCGCCTGGGACGCCTTGGCGAGCAGCTTCCTCGGGGTCCCGAAGAGGTTGTACGGCGCGTACCTGCCCGGCGCCCGGAAGTACGCGCCGGGCGCGCTGCTGTCGGACACGTCGAACAGCGACGCCTTCTGCACGTACGGGATCATCTTGGTCTGCACGCCGGAGTACGACAGGGCGGGCTTGCCGAACTGCGGCAGGATGTGCAGGTCGGAGATCCGGGCGCTGCGGACGGGGCCGACCTGGGCGGGCAGCTTGGAGGAGAAGATCGCCATGAGACGGGTGAGCCCGCCCTCGACCTGCTCGACGTAGACGATGTCGGCGCTGCGCACGCCCATCTGCGGCTTGCCCGCCGAGGTGTTCTCGATCTTCACGGCGAGCACCGGCCGGCGCTGGGCGATCGGCCGCCCGGTGAAGGGGTGTTCGGGTGGTGGGGTGGGAGACGGCGAGGCGGCCGCGGCCTGAGGCTGCGCGGCCGGCGCGGTGTCGCCGTCGGAGGAGCACGCCGCCCCGGCGAGAACCGCCCCCAGGCCGAGCGTGACACCGATCAACCGTTGCGCCCGCACTAGTCCTCAGCTCCTCCCTGGAGAGCCGGCCGGAGCGGCGACAGCCACGTCCGAACCGGCTCACGCCGCGAAACGGCAACGAGCTTACCGGCGCTAAATAGCAGATCCCTCTTGGAACGGTCAAAAGCCACTATTCCGCGGCGAGAGCCACCGGTGGAGCATCGTCGATCTCGAAGAACCGAGGATATTCGGTGTGCCCCGCCAGCCTCAGCGTCCGCGCCAGCCAGCGGCGTTGCGCCGTACGGGTGACGCCGACGGCGTTGTTGAAGAAGCGCCGGGAGTAGACGACCTTGGCGACCGCGGTGTCGAGTTCCTCCAGCAGCGCGGGCCCCGCCGGATGCTCGGCCAGTTTCTCCCGGAACCGCTCCTGGTCCACGACCGCGCGCAGCGTCCGTGAAAGGTCGCTCTCGGCGTGTTCGCGCTCGTCCGGCCCCGCCGTACGGGCCTCGTGGGCGGAGGCCGCGAGCACGAGCGAGGTCGCGGGATCGAGGATGCGCGAACCGGCGAGTTCCAGGCAGACGGCGGCCCGCCGCAGGAGAGCGGCGTCGAGCGCGGCCTGCGCGGTCTCCAGCCGGATGTGCAGCCGGTCGAGCCGCCCGGCCCGCCAGGAGATGTAGACGGCGGTGAGCACGACGAGCACACCGACGACGAGGATCAGAACGGTGGTGGTCACGGTACGTCGTCCTCCACGACACCCGCGGCCGCGTCCGTCACGGTCTCGTAGACGCGCGACACGTCGCGGGCGACGGTCGACCAGTCGTACTTGCGCACCGCGTGACGCGCCTCGTCCGACAGCTTGGCCCGGCGCTCGGGATCGTCGAGCAGCCGGGCGGCCTCCTTGGCCAGGGCCTCGGGGTCTCCCGTCTCGAACAGCGCGCCGGCCTGCCCCTCCCCGAGCACCCGCCGGAACGCCGGGATGTCGCTGGCCAGGATGGGCGCCCCCGCGGACATGGCCTCGGTGAGCACGATGCCGAAGCTCTCGCCGCCGAGGTTGGGCGCGCAGAAGACGTCGACCGAGTGGTAGGCGCGGACCTTGTCGCCCTCGCTGACCATGCCGAGCAGCCCCACCCGGTCGTGGAACCTCTTCGGCACGCGTTCCAGCACGTCGGCCGCGTCACCGGGTCCGGCGATCAGCAGCCGGAGGTTCGGCCGGTCCTCGGCGAGAATCTCGAAGGCGGACAGCAGGACGGGCAGGCCCTTGCGCGGCTCGTCCATCCGGCCGAGAAAGCCGATGACGTCGCCGTCCGGCCCCCAGCCGGGCAGCGGCTCGGCCTCGGCGTACCGGCTGACGGTGACTCCGTTGGGGATCAGCACGGCGTCGCCGCCGAGGTGCTCGACCAGCGTCTTGCGCGCCGCGTCGGAGACCGCGATCCTCCCGGTGATCTTCTCCAGGGCGCTCTGCAGCATCGGCGCGGCCACCGACATGGCGCGGGACCGCTCGTAGGACGCGTGGAAGGTCGCGACGATCGGGCCGCGCGCGACCCAGCAGGCGAGCAGGCCGAGGGACGGCACCGCGGGCTCGTGCACGTGCAGCACGTCGAACCTGCCCTCGCGGATCCACTTGCGCACCCGGCCCGCCGACAGGAAGCCGAACGCCAGGCGGGCGACCGACCCGTTGTACGGCACGGGCACCGCGCGGCCCGCCGACACGACGTACGGCTCCAGCGGGGCGTCGTCACCCGCGGGAGCGATCACCGAGACGAAGTGGCCGTCGGCGATGAGCGCCTCGGCGAGGTCGCGGACGTGGGCCTGCACGCCTCCGGGGACCTCCCAGGTGTACGGGCAGACGATGCCGATCCTCATGCCCGTCCCCGCCTCAGCCCCGTCCCGTGCCGCGCCGCTCTCACGACGCGCCCTCACGACGCGCTCGCAGGTCGCGGCTCCAGGTCGTCCAGCCACAGCCGCTGAAGCATGTGCCAGTCCTCCGGGTGCTCCGCGATGCCCTTCTCGAAGACGGCCGCCATGCTCTGCGTCATCGCGGCGACCTTCTCCCGGCGGGTGCCCTCCTCCGGGACCGGGATCTCCTCGTGGATCCGCAGCCCCCAGTCGCGCCCCTCGAACCACAGGATGGCGGGCAGCAGCGCCGCGCCCGTCTGGATCGCGAGCAGCGCGGGCCCGGCCACCATGCGGGTCCGGGCGCCGAAGAACTCGACCTCCACCCCGGAGGCGGTCAGGTCGCGGTCGGCGGGCAGGCAGACCGGGCGGCCGGCGCGCAGCCGCTGGGCGAGCGTGCCGAACGCCATGCCGCTGCCGCCGTTCTTGCCGGTCAGCGGCAGGACCTCCATGCCGAGGGCCTCCCGGTAGGCCAGGAAACGCTCGAACAGCGACTCCGGCTTGAGCCGCTCGGCCACGGTCGTGAACGGGTGTCCCGTGTGCACGAGCCAGGCGCCGGCGACGTCCCAGTTGCCCATGTGCGGCAGGGCGAGCACCACACCGCGGCCCCTGCCGAGATTGTCGAAGATCGCTTGCTCGCCGGTGGAGCGCATGCCGCCGAGAATGCGCTCGCGGCTCATCGCGGGGAGGCGGAACGCCTCGACCCAGTAGCGGAAGTAGGAGCGCAGGCCCGCCCGGCTGACCTCGCGCACGGAGGAGGCCGAGGCGTCGGCTCCGATCACCCTCGCCAGGTTGGACTCCAGCCGGCGTACGGACTTCCCCCGCCTGCGCCACATGACGTCGGCGATGACCTGGAAGATCCACCCGGCCACGCGCTCCGGCAGGTGGCGCGTCACCGCCCAGCCCGCGGAGTATCCCGCGGCGACGATCCGATCAGCAACGGATAGACGCCCTTGGGGGCGCTTCACCTCACCACCGCCTGTCGGTAGACGTGGACCATCCGCTGGACGACCGTGACCGCGCTCGCCGCTGCCAGCAGCCACAGCCCGATCGCCAGGATGTACGGCACGCCCAGGCCGGAGAGCCCCGAAGCCACGAGGATGACGGCGATCCGCTCCCCCCGCTCGGCTATGCCGACGTTCGCGGTCATCCCGAGCCCTTCCGCCCGAGCCTTGGCGTACGACACCAATGCTCCCGCGACAAGGCAGAAGAGCGCTACGCCCGCGAGGACGATCTCCCGCTCGTCCTCAAGGATGAAATGAAGGATGAGCCCGGAGAAGACGGCGGCGTCGCCGAGCCGGTCGAGTGTCGAGTCGAGGAAGGCACCCCACTTGCTGCCCGTGCCGCCGCTCATCCGGGCGAGCACGCCGTCGAGCAGGTCGGCGAGGACGAAGACGGTGATCGCGAGCGCCCCCCAGAAGAGGTGGCCCATGGGAAAGAGGATCAGCGCCGAGGCCACCACTCCCAGCGTGCCGACGGCGGTGACGACGTCGGGGGAGATTCCGTGGCGGGCGAGCAACCGCCCCAGAGGGGTCAGCACTCGGGTGACGGCGGGTCGCAGGACGTTCAGCATCGCGCTCCGATGGTAGGCCATGGAACACCTGGTGAGGCTCGCAAGCCCATTCCGTCGAAAGGTCTTGTGATCTGCGCCACATGGGTAAAAGGTGAAGAACACGCGCCTGGGATCCCCGACGGGGAGGACGGTCGGCCCGGCCTCGCCCGGCGGGTCCGCGAGGGCGAGGGGACGGGGCGCGCGCAGCGACGGCAGAGCGGCCGGCGCCCCCGGCCGCTCGCAGATCCGGGAGGCGAAGTGGCGGAGAAGGCGAACGGCGGCCAAGCAGGGGCCGCGGGCAGGGCACCCTTGGCCGATCGGCCGGACATGGTGCGTAATGTCGTGCTGGTCGGCCATTCCGGAGCCGGCAAGACCACGCTGATCGAGGCGTTGCTGGCGGCGACGGGCACCATCCCCCGCGCCGGCCGGGTCGAGGAAGGCAGCACGGTCAGCGACTTCGACGAGGTGGAGGTGCGCCAGCAGCGCTCGGTCAACCTCTCCCTCGCCCCACTGGTGCACAACGGCATCAAGATCAATCTGCTGGACACGCCCGGATACGCCGACTTCGTCGGCGACCTGCGGGCCGGGCTGCGCGCGGCCGACGCCGCGCTCTTCGTCGTCTCCGCGGTCGACGGCGTGGACGGGCTCACCCGCATGCTCTGGGAGGAGTGCGGCCTCGTCGGCATGCCCCGCGCGGTGGTCATCACCAAGATCGACCACCACCGGGCCAACTTCGACGAGGTGCTCGCGACCTGCCAGGACGTGTTCGGCGACGGCGTCGCCCCGCTGTACCTGCCCGTCGACGGCAGGGGGCTGCTCGGGTTGCTGACCCAGCGGTTCCTCGACTATTCGGGCGGCCGCCGTACGGAACGGGAACCGGACCAGGAGCAACTCGCCCTGATCGATCAGTATCGGGGCGACCTGATCGAGGGGATCATCCAGGAGAGCGAGGACGAGTCCCTGATGGACCGCTACCTCTCCGGGGAGTCCATCGACACCAAGATCCTCATCGACGACCTGGAGAAGGCCGTCGCGCGGGGCAGCTTCCATCCGGTGCTGGCCTCCGCGCCGGGGACGGGCATGCTCGAGCTCCTCGAGATCATCACGCAGGGATTCCCGTCGCCCCTGGAGCACCCGCTGCCGGAGATCACCACGATCGACGGCAGGGCCGTGACGGACGTCACCGGCGATCCCGACGGCCCGCTGGTGGCCGAGGTCGTCAAAACCACGAGCGACCCGTACGTCGGGCGGATCAGCCTGGTACGGGTCTTCTCCGGGACGCTGCGCCCGGACATGCTCGTCCACGTGTCCGGGCACGGCCTCGCCGACCGCGGGCACGAGGACCACGACGTGGACGAGCGCATCGGCGGCATCGGCTCGCCCCTGGGGAAGACGCAGCGTGCCGTCGCCAAGTGCGTGGCCGGGGACATCTGCGCGATCGCCAAGCTGTCCAGGGCCGAGACCGGGGACACGCTGTCGGACCGGGAGCGGCCGCTCCTGATGAAGGCGTGGACGATGCCCGACCCACTGCTGCCGGTCGCGATCAGGGCGAGATCCAAGGCCGACGAGGACAAGCTCAGCCAGGCCCTGGCCCGCCTGGTGGCCGAGGATCCGACCCTCCGCCTGGAGAACAACCCGGAGACCCGTCAGCTCGTGCTCTGGTGCATGGGCGAGGCGCACGCCGACGTCCTGCTGGACCGGATGACCCGGCGGCACGGCGTGGAGGTGGAGCGGGTCCCGCTGCGGGTGCCGCTCCGTGAGACGTTCGGCGGCCGGGCCCAGGGCATGGGCAGGAACGTCAAGCAGACCGGCGGCCACGGGCAGTACGCCATCTGCCACATCGAGGTGGAGCCGCTGCCGTCCGGAGGCGGGCTGGAGTTCGTCGACAAGATCGTCGGAGGCGTGGTGCCCCGCCAGTTCATCCCGTCCGTGGAGAAGGGGGTCCGGGCGCAGATGGAGCGCGGAGTGGTGGCCGGATACCCCATGGTCGACATCCGGGTCACGCTGTACGACGGCAAGGCCCACTCCGTCGACTCCTCCGACATGGCCTTCCAGATCGCCGGGCAACTGGCGCTGAAGGAGGCGGCGGGAAAGGTGCCCACGCTGCTGCTCGAACCCGTGGACGAGGTCTCCGTCCTGGTGTCCGACGAGTTCGTGGGCGCCATCATGTCGGACCTGTCCTCGCGCCGCGGCAGGGTGCTCGGCAGCGAGCCGGTCGGCACCGGACGCACGCTGGTCAAGGCCGAGGTGCCCGAACTGGAGATCACGCGGTACGCGGTCGATCTGCGCTCGATGTCCCACGGGACGGGGACGTTCCACCGGGACTTCCTGCGCTACGAACCGCTCCCGGCCCACCTCGCGGAGAAGGTGGCGGCGGCGGCCGAGCACTGATCCACCGGCGGCCGGGCCATCGGGGCCCGGCCGCCGGTATTGGGCGCCCGAGGGCAAAATCTGCTCCGGGTTCCTTCTTCGGGTTAAACCATCCGGTCGTCGATGCCACACTGATGACCCATGGCGAATCGGGCGGGCCGCCGCGAGCGGGCGATCAGTGAGGAACGCGCGGCGGAGCGGGGAGGCTCGGCCCGCGGAGGGTCGGTGCGCGGCCCGCTTCTGGCGAGTCTGGTCGTCGCCGCCGCCAGCGCCGGCGCGGCGTACGCCTACGGCCCGGAGCCCGCCCCGAAGAAGTCCACCACGACGGTCCGGACGGCCGCGGCCGCCGAGACCTGCACCGCGAGCGGCACCTCCCCCAAGCGGCAGCTCCGCGGGGTGTGGATCGCGACCGTGCACAACTCGGACTGGCCGTCCAGGACCGGGCTGACCCCGGCGCGGCAGCGGGCGGAGTACGTCGAGATACTCGACAACGCCGTGAAGCGCCGGCTCAACGCGGTGTTCGTGCAGGTGAGGCCCGCTTCCGACGCGATCTACGCGTCCACGCTCGAACCCTGGTCGCAGTTCCTGACCGGCACCCCTGGCAAGGATCCCGGTTGGGATCCGCTGCCGTTCCTGATCTCCGAGGCGCACAAGCGCGGCCTGGAGTTCCAGGCGTGGTTCAACCCGTACCGCGCCGCGTACACCACGGACGTGTCGGCGCTTCCGGCCGGGCATCCGGCCCGGGTGCACCCCGAGTGGACCGTCAAGCACGAGGGGCGCCTCTACTACAACCCCGGCCTGCCCGAGGTACGCGCCTGGGTGGCCAAGGTCGTCACCGACGTGGTGCGCCGCTACGACGTGGACGGCGTCCACTTCGACGACTACTTCTACCCCTATCCCGGCAACGGCACCCGGTTCGCCGACGCCGCGGCGTTCGCGAAGTACGGCAAGGGCGCGAAGCTCGCCGACTGGCGGCGGGACAACGTCAACAAGCTGGTCGCGCAGGTGTCCGGGGCCGTGCACGGGACCAAGCCGTACGTGAAGTTCGGGATCAGCCCGTTCGGCATCTGGCGCAACAAGTCGAACGACCCCAAGGGGTCCGACACGAACGGCATGTCGGCCTATGACGCGATCTACGCGGACGCGAAGGCGTGGATCAAGGCGGGGTCCGTCGACTACCTGATCCCGCAGCTGTACTGGCCGCGCGGGTTCTCGGTGGCCGACTACGACGCGCTCGTGCCCTGGTGGGCCGAGGCCGTACGCGGCAGCGGCGTCGATCTCTACATCGGCCAGGCGCTCTACCGCGTCGGCACCAAGGACACCCCCGCCTGGACGAAACCGGCCGAGATGCCCTCCCACCTCACGGTGAACCGCCGGTATCCCGAGGTGAAGGGCGACGTCTACTTCAGCGCCAGCGGCCTCGCCGCGAACCCCCTGGGCGTCCTGGACCGCATCGCCAAGAACCACTACACGCGGCCCGCCCTGCTCCCGGTGATCAAGGGCCTTCCGGCCGCGGTTCCGGCCGTACCGACGGGTTTGAAGAACACCGCCGGGAACCTCACCTGGACCGCCGCGCCCCAGGCCCGTGCGTACGGCGTCTACCGGGTCACCGGCGAGAACGGCGACTGCGCGACCGTGGACGCGCGCCACCTGGTGGCGGTCGTCCCCGCGGACGACCGCCCGGCGTACACCGCCAAGGAGAGCGGCGAGTACTACGTCACGGCCCTCGATCGCCTGAACAACGAGGGCGCCCCCGCGCGGGTCACGGTCGCCCTCCCCTGATTACGCCCGCCGGGCCGTCAGGCCGCGGGCCAGGCGTCGGCGAGCAGGTCCCGCGTCTCACGCAGGAGCTGCGGAAGGACCTTGGTGTGCCCGACGACCGGCATGAAGTTGGTGTCGCCGCCCCACCGCGGCACCACGTGCTGGTGCAGGTGGGCGGCGATGCCCGCGCCGGCGACCTGGCCCAGGTTCATGCCGACGTTGAACCCTTGCGCGCCGCTGGCCTTGCGCAGCGCCTGCAACGACCGCTTGGTGAAGTCGGCCAGCTCCGCGGTCTCCGCGTCCTCCAGGTCGGCGTAGTCGGCGACGTGCCGGTACGGACACACCATCAGGTGACCCGAGTTGTACGGATACAGGTTGAGCACGGCGAACACGGCGGACCCCCTGGCGACGACGAGGCCGTCCTCGTCGCTCATGGCGGGAATCTCACAGAAGGGGCAGCCGTCCCCCGGCCCTGACCCGCTGGGCTTGTTCTCACCCTTGATGTAGGCCATGCGGTGCGGAGTCCAGAGCCTCCCAAACGCGTCAGGCACTCCCGCTCCCGGCTGCAACTCCGGCTCGTTCGTCATGCGGGCCAGCATATTCCGGCCCCCGGCGACGCTCGCGTACGGCTCCGGCGACATCCATAGATACCGGCATAAATCACATCGAATTCCGGCAGAATCACGTCCTGCGAGCCCGCGGATCTTCCATCTTCCGAGGAGTGTTCCCATGCCCGATGTCGCCACCGTCGAGGAACAGGCCGACGCGCTGATCGAGGAGGCGACCGGAACACCGGCCGAGACCTCGTCCCCGACCACCACCACCCGGACGGCCGACGACGCGTCCGAGGCACCCGAAGCGGCGTTCGACGCGTCCGACGGAACGCCTGCCGGTGACGCCGCGTCCGGCCTGCTCAGCACGTCCGTCGTCAAGGGCCGGATCAAGGTGGCCGACGAGGTCGTCGAGAAGGTCGCCGCGCTGGCCGCCCTGGAGATCCCCGGCGTCGCCGACCTGGGCGGCGACTTCGAGCGCGCCTTCGAGTCGGTGCGGGACCGCATCGGCGTCGGCTCCAAGCGGGCGACCCAGGGCGTGCGGGCGCAGATCGAGAACCAGCAGGTGGCGGTGGACGTGACCATCGTCATCGTGTACGGGCACGTGGTCATGGACGTGGCCGCGGAGGTCAAGGTCAACGTGGCGCGGTCGGTGAGCCGGATGCTGGGCATGCGCGTCGTCGAGGTCAACGTGACCGTGGACGACGTACGCCTGCCGGGCGAGGGCCGTGCCGAGCACGCCGAGGACGACGCGGCCTGACCCCTGATGCGAGAAGCCCCCGCGTCCCGAAGGGAGGCGGGGGCTTCTCCGATGCGACCGCACCGGCCCGGCGCCCGGGGTCCGGACGGCGCTCAGACCGTGCCCGGACCCGGACGAGCGGGCTCAGACCTGGATCCTGCGCTCGATCGCGTCGACGATCTCGGCGATGGCGACGTCCACCGGGACACCGTTCTTCTGCTCTCCGTTGCGGTAGCGGAAGGAGACGGCGCCGCCCGCGATGTCCTCGTCCCCCGCGAGCAGCATGAACGGCACCTTGGCCTTCTGCGCGTTGCGGATCTTCTTCTGCATCCGGTCGTCGGCGGTGTCCACCTCGACCCGGACCCCTCGCTCCCGCAGCCGCTTGGCGACGTCCTGCAGGTAGGGGGCGTGGGCGTCGGCGATCGGGATGCCGACGACCTGGACCGGCGCGAGCCAGGGAGGGAAGGCGCCCGCGTAGTGCTCGGTCAGCACGCCCAGGAAGCGCTCGATCGAGCCGAACAGCGCCCGATGGATCATGACCGGGGTCTGCCTGCTGCCGTCCGCCGCCTGGTACTCCAGCCCGAACCGCTTGGGCTGGTTCAAGTCGAGCTGGATGGTGGACAGCTGCCAGGTGCGGCCGATCGCGTCCTTGGCCTGGACGGAGATCTTCGGCCCGTAGAAGGCCGCGCCGCCCGGGTCGTCCACCAGCTCCAGCCCCGACTCGCTGGCGACCTGGTGCAGCGCCCGGGTGGCCTCCTCCCATTCGGCGGGATCGCCGATGAACTTCTCGGAGTCGTCACGGGTGGACAGCTCCAGGTAGAAGTCCGAGAGCCCGAAATCACGCAGCACGCTGAGCACGAACCTCAGGAGCGACTTGATCTCGTCGGCCATCTGCTCCCGGGTGGTGTAGATGTGCGCGTCGTCCTGCGTCATGCCGCGCACCCGGGTCAGCCCGTGCACCACACCCGACTTCTCGTACCGGTAGACCGAGCCGAACTCGCACAGCCGCAGCGGCAGCTCACGGTAGGAACGCCCCCGCGCCCGGAAGATCAGGTTGTGCATCGGGCAGTTCATCGGCTTGACGCGGTACTCGACGCCCTCCAGCTCGAAGGCCGGGAACATGTCGTCGGCATACCAGGGGAGGTGCCCCGAGGTCTCGAAGAGCGACGACTTGGTGATGTGCGGGGTGTTGACGAACTCGTACCCCGCCTCCGCCTGCCGCCGGCGCATGTAGTCTTCCATCTCCTTGCGGATGATCCCGCCCTTGGGATGGAAGACCGGCAGGCCGCTGCCCAGCTCCGGCGGGAAGCTGAACAGGTCGAGCTCGGCGCCCAGCTTGCGGTGGTCGCGCTTCTCGGCCTCCGCGAGCAGCTGGAGGTACTCGTCCTGCTTCTCGCGCGACTCCCACGCGGTGCCGTAGATGCGCTGGAGCTGCGGGTTCTTCTCACTGCCGCGCCAGTAGGCGCCGCCGGCGCGCATCAGCTTGAACGCCGGGATGACCCGGGTGGTCGGCAGGTGCGGGCCGCGGCACAGGTCCTTCCAGCACAGCTCGCCCGACTTGGGGTCGAGGTTGTCGTAGATGGTGAGCTGGCCGCCGCCGACCTCGACGTTCGCGCCGTCGGCGGCGTCGGCCGCGCCGCCCTTGAGCCCGATCAGCTCCAGCTTGTACGGCTCGGCGGCGAGTTCCTCGCGGGCGTCCTCGTCGCTGACGGGACGCCGCCGGAAGGTCTGGCCCTGCTTGACGATCTCGCGCATGCGCTTCTCGACGCGCTTGAGGTCCTCGGGGGTGAAGGGCTCCTTGACGTCGAAGTCGTAGTAGAAGCCGTTCTCCACGGGCGGGCCGATGCCGAGCCTGGCCTCCGGGAAGATCTCCTGGACGGCCTGGGCCATGACGTGGGCGGTGGAGTGGCGCAGGATGGCGCGGCCGTCGGCGCTGTCGACGGCGACCGGCTCGACGACGTCGCCCTCGGCGACCTCGGCGGCCAGGTCCCGCAACTCGCTGTTGATCCTGGCGGCGACGACCGACCTGCCGTCGGCGTCGAGCGCCTCCCCGGCCGTCGTGCCCGCCGCCACCACGCGCTCGGCTCCGGCGAGGGTGATGCGTATTTCGAGGGCGGCAGACACGGTAGCTCCTTGCTCGATCCGAACGGCTGAAGAGTCGGCCCGCGAATCCCGCGCTCGAGTGCGACGCGCTCGCGGCACCTTTTACCTTCCGATGCTACCGGTGCCGTCGGCCCGTTTTCGCGCGCTCGGCTCCGGCTCATTCCGACGTGCCACGGCGCCGCCGGGCGAGTTCCCCGAACAACGCCTCCCACTGGGGCGTGACCGCCTCGCCCGTGTAGGGAGCGGCTCCGGCGAGCGCGGCGGCGCCGAGTCCCTCGCGCAGCGCGCGATCGGCGATGACCCGGTCGAGCGCCTCCGCGAGGGCGCCGACGTCGCCCGGCGGCACGAGCAGGCCGTCCACGCCGTCGGTCAGCACGTCGGCGGGCCCGGTCGGGCAGTCGAAGCTCACGATCGGCGTGCCGTGCGACATGGCCTCGATCATGACCATGGGCAGCCCCTCGAACCGGGAGCTGAGCACGAACGCCGACGCCTTGGCCAGCTCGTCGTCGAGCCGTTCCGTGCGCCCCATGAGGAACACGTGGTTGTACAGGTGCAGTTCCTCGATGAGCGCCCGCAGCGCCGGCTCCTCCGGGCCGGTCCCGAAGATCCTCAGCTGCCAGTCCGAGTGCTCGGCCGCCACCCGGGCGAAGGCGGGGACGAGCAGGTCGAAGCCCTTCTGTTCGGTCAGCCGCCCGGCGGCGACCACGACCTTCCCGCGCGGGCCCGGCCGTACCGCGTCGTGCTCGTGGACGGCGTTGGGGATGCGCAGCACCCGGGCGCCGGGGACGGCGCGTTCGTACTCGGCCCGGTCCCCGTGGGTGAGGACGACGACGGCGTCGAACGTCCGGTACGTACGGATGATCTCGGCGCGCACGTCGGGCCGGTGGCTGGCCATGTTCATGTGCTCCTGGGCGACCCGGATCGCGCTGTCGGGCGCGTACCGCGCGGCGAGCAGGTTGAGCCCGGGACGTGTGGTGACCAGGACGCCGTCCCAGACCCCGGCCAGGTAGTCGGCGACGCCGCGCTCGACGCCCCTGGTGAACCAGTCGGACTTGTACTCCCCCTGCGGCACCGTCCTGCCCCGGCGGCCGGCGAGCCTGGCGCGGTAGCCGGAGGGCTTCTCGCGCTGGTCGGTGAGGGGCACCAGGCGCACCCGGGGGTCGACGGGGAACTGCGGTTCGTCCCTGCGCCGGACCACGCTGGCCAGCTCCACCTCGTGCCCGCGCGCGGCCATGGCGTTGGCCTGGTTGATGACCGTGCGGATGGTGCCGCCCATGCCGTAGGCGTGCAGCAGCATGTACCGGATCCTCATCCCTCGCTCCATTCGTAGTCGACGGAGAGGTTGTTCCTGACCGTGTAGCGCGGTCGTACGAGCACGCGGCGGTCGTCGACCGGCACGGCCTGCGCGGGGAAGACCATGACCTTGTTCTTGTCGGGGATGTCGTCGAGCAGCCGGCCGACGCGCAGCCGGCGCTCCCCGCCTGCCCGCCACACGGCCAGGTAGGCGTCCCAGACGCCGGTGAGCGGGCCGTACGCGGGCACCAGGTCGCCGATCGGGACGCTCACGTCGAACCCGTGGCCGTCGAGCTCCGCCTCGGCGTGGACCTCCTGCTCCTTGTGCTCCCTGAGGACCAGGATCAGGCGGCAGGCGCCCGGATCCGGGTCGATCCCGTGGACGCGGCCGACGATCCTGACCCGGCCGTCCCTGGGCCAGACCTGCTCCACCTCGGCGTGCGGGGTCACGTGAGGTATCCCCACGTACGGCACTGCTCCTGCAGGACGGCGGGCACCTCGTCGGCGGCGGGCAGCGGGCGGCCGCTCTGCACCGCGCCCGATTTGATCTTGTCCTTCCAGTCGCCCAGCCCCTTCTGGTACGCCGCCTCGCCCCGCCAGGTGAGCATGCCCTCCTCCCACGGGATCTCCAGGAAGTCGCAGATGAGGCGGGTGGTCGCCACCGGCTCGGCGGTCAGGTCCTCGTAGCGGACGGTGAGACCGGGAAAGGCGCGCCGCGCCCGCTGGACCGCCTTCATGTACCGCAGGGCGTCCCGCGCCGCCTCGTCCATGTCCCGCTTGCCGCCTCCGGCCTCGTGCCAGGAGCGGGCGATGGACAGGGGGTGGCGCAGCAGGAAGACGAATCTGACGTCCGGCCAGCACGCGGCGATCCGCTCGGCGGCGAACGCGTTGGCGGGGGTCTTCTCGACGATGATCCGTTTGCCGCTCCGCACCAGCTCGCGGTGGAGCACCCGGTCCCACAGCAGGTGTTCGAGGTCGCCTCGGCTGTGCCCGAGCGCCTCCATGGCCATGCCGACGAGGGAGTTCCCGTAGCCCACGGTGAGTCGGCGGACGTGCAGCTCATGGGGCGCGTGGATCATGGAATGACTGTTGAGCATCGACCGCAGCAGCGTGGATCCCGCTCTCACCGGGGAGATCACGAAGACCGGCGCCCGTACCAGGCGGTCGTCCTCTCCCGCCGGGTGGTACGGCGCGGCTGCCGCCCCCTGCCCCTTCGCTGCCGTCCCCTTCCCCTCGGACCGCTCCTTCGACGGGTCCGACGACTTCCCCACGGGGGTGAGGTGGTATCCGGTGATGCCGGCGACAGCGGCGTTGACCTTGCGTTTCCAGCTCATGCAAGCGCAAGCTAACAGCGCTTCCTGAAAGCCTCCTAAGGGTGCGGACGCCTCGCCTCGGCGTCTCCTGTGGTTCTTCCCACACCTGGGGACATTCTGCCCATTAGTGCGATATAGGTACTTATATGGGGATTTATCCCCGTCCCTCTGGGGCCCCCGGGGGGAGACGCTGGCAAGGGGATCCGCAGGGGAGATCCACGCGGCTGTGAGGACCCGGGGGGTAGAGGAAACATGGGCGAGCAGGCGTCACCGTCCACGCCCGCGGACGGTCTCGGCCACAACCTTGATCACGATCTCGCGCCATCCTGGGGGCGGCGGGCGCGAACCTGGCTGGCGAGCGCCTACGGCCTCCTCCAGAGGAGCGGCACCCCTCCCCCCGTCAAGGAGAGCGACCAGGACGACGTCACCTGGATCCTCACGCGGCACCCGTCCTGCGTGCGCCAGGCGCGACGGCTGACCCGCGCCCAGCTCGCCGACTGGAAGCTGCGCGGCCAGGGAACCGTCGCGGAGCAGGTGGTGTGCGAGCTGGTCACCGACGCGCTGCGGCACGCGGGCGGGCCGATCCGCCTCAGCCTCTATCTCGTGGACGGCACGCTCCGCTGCGAGGTCGAGGACGGGGACACGGTCCTCCCACCGACGACTCCCCACCCCGGCACCGCCGGTACGGACGCCGAGGACGGCCACGGACGGGAGCCGGAGCTGGGACGGGAGTCGCACCTGATCGAGCGGCTCTCCTGCTGCTGGGGCCGTGTCCGCACCGCCACGGGCAAGGCCGTCTGGGTGGAGTTCCCGGCCACGAGAGACCTTCATCACTCCTGCGGCAAGGGACGGGAGTGACCGGGTCGCTCAGGATCCGGCGGCGTCCCGCTCCTCCGCGGCGCGGTTCCACTCGCGGGCCCAGACAGCGATCTGGGCGCGCGAGCTGAACCCGAGCTTGCTGAGGATGTGCTCGATGTGCCCCTCAGCGGTGCGCTGCGCGATCACGAGCGTGGCGGCGATCTCCTTGTTGCTCATGCCCTGGGCGACGAGCTGGGCGATCTCCGTCTCCCTGGGGGTCAGCGGTGACGCCTCGGCCGGCCGTTCCGCGCGTTCCTCCTCGGTGGGCGCCTCCTCCAGGGCGTAGGCGACCACCTCGTCGTAGGGAATCCTGGCGCCCCGTTTGAGCGCGGCGCGCAAGGAGGGCTCTCCGAGCCCCTTGCGGATCCGGACCTCGCATTCGTCGCGATAGCGCATCAGGTACGCGTAGCTCGACAGGACGCTCCCCAACGACTCCCAGATGATCTGCAGGGCACCCCGCAACCGGCCGGCCCGCTCGTACTGTCGCTGGGCGGCGGCGATCCAGGACAGCACCTCCAGGTTCAACCCGACGCCGAGCAGGTCGTCCAGGGACCGGTTGAACCGGAGGCTCTCCTTCTCCAGCTCGGCCGCGCGGGCGAGGTCGTCCTGGCGCCAGGCCTCGATCCCCAGCGCCATCAGGGCGTACGACCGATGCCACCCGTCGCCGTGGGCGTCGCAGACCTCGACGCACCGCTCCCCCGCCTCGACGGCGGCGGCCGATTCGCCGATCAGGGAGTACGCCAGGCAGAGCCGGAGATAGGTGAACGCCTCGCCCATGGGGTCGTCGATGCCGCGGTAACGGCGTATGGCCTCCTTGTAGAGCTCGATCCCCTTGTCGACCTCTCCCTGGTACAGCGCGACCACGCCGGAGAACAGCGCGACCCACGCGAGGACCCGCTCCAGGCCCAGCCGCTCTCCGAGGGCGCGGCTCTCCGCCAGCATCGCCTCGGCCGGGGCGATCTCCGCCTGGATGATGGCCAGCCAGGAGTTCGCCCACAGGGCCCTGGCCCGCGCCTCGCCCCGCTCGCTCTCCGCCGCCAGGCCCCTGTCCAGCCAGCCGCGGCCCTCGTGCAGGTAGTAGCTGGTGATCCAGTGGTAGAGGAGGTCGGTCGCCATCTCCAGTCCCGCGAGGGTCTCCCCCTGCGCGAAGCAGTACTCGAGCGAGGTCCGCAGGTTGGCGTGCTCGCGCTTGAGCCGGGTGAACCACGCCACCTGGTCCGGGCCGAACAACAGGCGGTCGGCCTCCGCCGCCAGGCCTCGGTAGTAGTCCCGGTGCCGCCGTCGCATCACGGCGTCCTGGCCGGACTCCTCCAGCCTCTCCCTGCCGTAGTGCCGGATCGTGTCGAGGAGCCGGTACCGCATCGCCTGGCCCTGCTCGTCCGGGATCAGGATGGACTTGTCGACCAGCCCGATCACCAGGTCGACCACGTCCTCCCTGGCGATCCCGTCGCCGGAGCAGACCTCCTCGGCCGCCTCCAGGTCGAGGCTGCCGGCGAAGACCGAGACGCGGGCCCACAGGAGGCGTTCCTGCTCCGTGCAGAGGCCGTAGCTCCAGTCGATCAGCGCGCGCAGCGTCCTGTGCCGGGGCAGCACCGCCCGCGATCCGGCGGTGAGCAACCGGAACCGGTCGTCCAGCCGGTCGAGCAACTGGTCGAGGGACAACGCCCGCAGCCGCACCGCGGCCAGCTCGATCGCGAGCGGTATCCCGTCGAGCCTGCGGCAGATCCGCTCCACCGTCTCGTGGTTGGCCTCGGTGACCGCGAAGCCGGGCAGCACGGCGGAGGCCCGCTCGGTGAAGAGGCGCACCGCGTCGTAGTGCGTCATCGTCTCCAGCGGCAGGGGCACACCGTCCATGTCGGGAAGCGCCATCGCCGGCACGGCCAGCGTCTGCTCGCCGGCGGCGCCCAGGGGCTGCCGGCTCGTGGCGAGGATCCGCAGGTCCGTCGTCGCCCGCGCGAGCGTCTCCACCAGGACGGCGCAGTCGTTCAGGAGGTGCTCACAGTTGTCCAGAACCAGCAGCGCCCGCTTGTCCGCGAGGTGGTCGACGAGCACCTCCGTGCACGACCGCGCCGACTGGTTGCGGATCTCCAGCGCCTCGGCCACCGTCTGGCACAGCATGGCGGGGTCGTCCAGCGCGGCCAGCTCGACCAACCACACGCCGTCGGGGAAGGCCCGGCGCACGTCGGCGGCGATCCGCAGCGCGAGCCGTGTCTTGCCGACCCCGCCCGGCCCGGTGAACGTCACGACGCGTGACTGGGACAGCAGCCGCTTGGCCTCGGCCACCTCGTGCCGACGGCCGACGAAACTGGTCACCTCGGTGGGCAGCCTGTTGTGTGATCGCTTCGAGGTCTGGGTTGTCATCGCCGCCATCAAACGCCTCGGCTCGCGGATCGCCGCGCGCGGAACCGGACTCGACAGAATCTAGGTTATGTCTCCGCCATAACTTCGCGCGCGTGCAGGTGCCGAGGAGATCGCCTCCGCGCGGCCGGTCAGCCGGGTTCCCTGACCACGTCGTCGGCCCGCCGGTCCGGGCGCAGACCGCGCCAGCTCGGGTGGCGCAGCCGGCCGTCCCCGGTCCACTCGGCGTACCGCACCTCGCCGACCAGGACGGGCTCCACCCAGCGCGCGTGCCGGGCGTGCTCGCGCGGCACCTCGTCGTCGAACGGGCTCTTCGCGCGGGCGAGCGGCGCCAGCCGTTCGGCCAGGCCGGCGAGCATCGCCTCGGTGAAGCCGGTGCCGACGTGCCCGGCGAAGACCAGCCGACCGGTGTCGTCGTGCACGCCGAGCAGCAGCGAGCCGATGCCCTCGGCGCGCCTCCCCTCGCCCGGTTTCCAGCCGCCGACGACGACATCCTGGGTGCGGAAGTGCTTGATCTTCAGCCAGTCCCTGCTGCGCCGTCCCGGCCGGTACGGCGAGGAGAGCCGCTTGGCGACCACACCCTCCAGGAGCAGCTCGCGGCTGGTCGCGAACACCGTCGCGCCTCCTCCGGCGGAGTGAGGCGGCACATCCCAGCGCTCCCCCGCCACGACGGTGCGCTCCAGCAGCTCGCGCCGCTCGGCGTACGGCAGGCGGATCGTGGTGGCGTCCCCGAGATGGAGGATGTCGAAGATCAGGTATGTGACGGGGACGGCCCGGGCCAGCAGCCTGATCCTGGCCGGATCGCGCTGGTGCATGCGCGGCTGGAGCGCCTCGAAGCTGGGCAGGCCGCGCGCGCCGAACGCCACGATCTCCCCGTCGAGCACGACCGCGTCTCCGACCGCGTGCGCGAGCGGGCCGATCTCGGGATAGGCGACGGTGACGTCCAGCCCGTTGCGCGAGGCCAGGCGCAGCCGCCCGTCCTCGACGTAGCCGAGCGCGCGCACGCCGTCCCACTTCATCTCGTAGCCGAACAGCTCGTCCTGCGCCTCCGGCGGCAACTGCCCGAGCTGGGCCGTCATCGGTGCGTACGCCGGCAGGTGCCCCATGTGGGTGCTCCTACCCGGCGGGCGGCCGTTTCGTCACCCCAGCTCGGCGGCCACCGCCTTCGCCCAGGCCTCGACGTGCGCCCGGTCGCGGAAGTCGCCCGCCATGGACCTGGCCATCGACGACGCGGGGAAACCCACGGCGTCCTCGGCGAGCCGCCCTCCGAACGTGGCGTGGCCGAGGGCCTCCAGCCTGGCCGACCAGCGGGCGACGTTCGGCGTCGGGGGGATGTCCCGCTCCACCGCGGAATGGTCCAGCGGCCCGCTGCTGAACAGCCAGACCGACACGGCCCGCAGAGTGGTCGCGTGGCGGCGGGCGAACCGCTGGACGTCCCTGTGCCATCGCCTCGCGTACAGTCCGCCGCCCAGGATCACCGCGTCGTAGCCCCGCGCGTCCCTCGCGGCGCCCGCCGCGAGGACGTCGACCTGATGGCCCTCCTCGCGCAACGTCTGACCGATCCACTCGGCGATCTCGGCCGTGGACCCCCTCTTGGAGCCGTACGCGACCAGAACCCGTGCCATGAAGATCACCTCCGGCGCCAGTCTCCGCCCGATCACGCGGGGCGTTTCAGGGCCGAAGGTCGGTCGTGGATCAGCCGATGGTCCCCGTCCGGCCGGCGGCGCGGTCAGAGGCACGGGCGTGGCACGGGCGTGGCACGGCCGGCGACACGAGCGTGGCACGGGCGGCGGCGCGGTCAGTCGGGCGGCAGCACGGGATTGAGATGGAACAGCCCGGTCCGCACCTCGCCCCGGCCCTTCTCCTCCCGGGCGGTCCGGCCGGCCACTGCGCTCAGGACGTCGCTGACGGTGACCAGCCCCAGCAGCGTGCCCGCCGCCGAGACGACGGGTACGGCGTCGCATCCGACGTCGAGCATCACGCCCGTGATCCGCGACAGCGGGTGTCCCGGGCCGACCTTGGGCAACCGGCGCCGGCCGAGCAAGCCGCCCACCTGGCGGCGCGAGTGCTCGTCCGGGCCGCCGCCGCACCAGGTGGCGGCGACGTCCTCCCTGGTCAGGATGCCGAGGACGTGACAGTCGTCGTCGACCACGGGCAGGTGGTGGACGCCGGCGCGGCGCATCAGCTCCCACGCCATCAGTGGGGACTCCTCCACGGTGACCGTGACCAGCACGCGGGTCATGATCTGCTCCGCGGTCAGGGTTTCCACGCTCATCGCTCCTCCTCTCCCCGGCCCACGACGGCGACGGCGCAATGAGCCCGGTGCAGAACCCCGTGGCCGACCGATCCCAGCACGGCCGAGCCGAACCCGCCGAGCCCGCGCGACCCGACCACGAGCAGGTCTGCCTCGCGGGAGAAGTCCGACAGGACGGCGATGGGATGCCCGCAGACGGCCGACTGGGTCACCGGCACGTCCGGGTACTTCTCCCGCCAGGGCGCGAGCTGGCGTCGCGCCATCTCCGCGCTCTGCTCGAAGACCTCGTCGAGCACACGGGTGTAGCCGACCGCGAACGGCGTGAACGCCGGCATCTGCCACGCGTAGACCACGCGCACCCCGGCGCCGCGCAGTTGCGCCTCTTCGAAGGCGTACCGCATGGCGGCCTCGGAGTGCTCCGATCCGTCGAACCCGACGACGATCTCCCGCCGCTCGTCCTTCCGCGGCCCCCGTACGATCACGACCGGGCAGGCGGCGCGACCGGCGATGCCCATACTGATCGATCCGAGCACCAGGCCGGCGAAACCGCCCATGCCCCTGCTGCCGACGACCAGCGCGCCGGCCTGCCGGGACTCGGCCTTCAGCTTCTCCACGACCGTGCCCGTGGCCAGTTCCGCGGTGACCGCGAGGCCGGGGACGCGTTCCCTGGCCCGCTGCACGGCGCCGCTGATGACGCCCTCGCAGAAGTCGGACAGCGACTGGTCGAACCCCTCGACCCGGTGGAAGGGATACTCGTTCGCCCACGGCTCGCGAACGTGCACGATCTTCAACGGGACGCCCCTGCGCGCGGCGTCGTCCGCCGCCCAGTCCACTGCCGCGGTCGATTGCGGGGAACCGTCGACGCCGACAACGATGGGTCCGGTCATGGCGCGTCTCCTTCTCGGGGGCCTGCTGATCTCATTCCATCATCCGCCGAACGGCCGGGCAGTGGCCCAACGTCCCATGGCTTCGGGACCTCCGCCCCGCATCGGGGCCGATCGGTCCGCCCGCGTCCCCGCTCTCTACCCATTCAGACGAAACGGACGCTAGCGTGCATGACATGATTCGTGTATTCCTCCTGGACGACCACGAGGTCGTACGGCGCGGCGTGGCGGCTTTGCTCGAGGCCGAGGACGACATCGAGGTCGTCGGCGAGGCCGGGACGGCCGAGTCCGCGATCGCGCGCATCCCGGCGCTCAAACCGGACGTCGCGGTCCTCGACGTACGGCTGCCCGACGGCAACGGCGTGGACGTCTGCCGGGAGGTGCGTTCGCGGATGCCCGAGCTGGCCTGCCTGATGTTGACGTCCTTCGCCGACGACGAGGCGCTGTTCGACGCCGTGATGGCGGGGGCCGCGGGATACGTGCTCAAGCAGATCCACGGGTCCGATCTCGTGGGGGCCGTCCGGACGGTGGCCTCGGGCCAGTCGCTGCTCGACCCGCAGACGACGGCGACCATGCTCCAGCGTCTGCGCGATCAGGCCGGCAAAAGGGATCCGCTCGCGGCGCTGTCGGAGCAGGAGCGGCACATCCTGGAGCTGATCGGCGAGGGACTGACCAACCGGCAGATCGGTGAGCGTCTCTACCTCGCCGAGAAGACCGTCAAGAACTACGTGTCCAACCTGCTGAGCAAGCTCAACATGCAGCGGCGCACGCAGGCGGCGGCCCTCGCCGCGCGCCTGAAGGTCGATCGCGGCGAGTGAACCGCCCGGCGTGCGGCCGGAATGACAGCGGGGGGCGACAGCGGGAGCGACGCCGGGGGCCTGGCCGGTACGGCGGCCGGGGCACGGTCAGAGCAGCGGCGCCAGAGCATCGGCGTCAGAGCATCGGCGGGACGGCCAGGTCGTTCCTGGCGAACGTGATCTCGGTCGTGACGTCGATCACACCCTCGACCGCGCGTACGCCCTCGACGAGATGGCAGACCTGGGAGCGCCGCCGCACCCGTCCCCTGAGCGTCACCATGCCGGACTCGATGACGATCTCCAGGCACTCCGGATCGGCCTGCCGCCTGATCACGTCCATGATGTCCGCGCGTACGTCCTCGACGGGACGGTTGAAGATGCGGAGCAGGTCGGACTGGTGCACGGTCCCGGCGATGCGCCCGCTGACCGGGTCGATCACCGGCAGTTGCTTGATCCGCTTCTCGTGCATCAGGCGCGCGGCGACCCGTACGGGCGTCCCGGGGGTCACCGTCACGGGCGGCGTGCTCATGATCTCGGCGGCGGTGACGCCGAGCGCCCTTCGGTGCTCGCGGCGGCGGCCGACGTCGAGCATCCCGCCGATCCCTCCGGGCTCGTCGGTCTCCCGGAGCAGCAGGTCGTCCTCCGAGACCACTCCGACGGGCCGGCGTTCCGCGTCGACGACGGCCACCGCGCCCACCCCGTACCGCTCCATCGCGGCGGCGATATCGGCGAATCCCGCGTCCTCCTGGACCGCGATCGCCACCCGGCCCATGACGTCTCTGACGGTGACGGGCATGGTTTCCTCCCTCGCTGCCGCCTCACTCGCTTCCCCGACCAGCGTCCGCCCGAGGCGGAGCCGCCCGGCAGCGTCTTATGTCCTCCGCCCGCAGGGGCTTAGGTCCCTGATGCCCCGACTCTGGCGGTATAAGCGGTCTTGGGTGGGGTATCGCGACGACGGCGACCGGAACGGCGTACCGTCACTCATGAGGGTGTCCTGACACCCGGTATGAAGGAAGGGGAGCCGATGTCCCGCCGTACAGTCTCGCCCGGTGATCTGGGCCGCCGCATCGCCTATCACCGCAAGCGTCTGGGGCTCAGCCGCGAGGATCTGGCAGAGCGAGCGGGAATGGCCCCCGGATTCGTGGAGTACGTCGAGGAGTCCGCCGCCTCGATCACCGAGGAGGCGCTGCTGCGGCTGGCGGCGGCGCTGGAGACCACACCGGATGACCTGCTCGGCGCCGGGATGGACCAGCCGCCCGGCCAGGGGGCTGCCGCCGCGCACCCGGTCCTGCACGCGCTCGATCCCGAGGAGTGCATGCGACTCATCGCTCCCGGCGGCGTCGGCAGGGTCGCCTTCAGCGGGCCGTCCGGGCCGACGGTCTTCCCGGTGAACTTCAAGGTCCACAACGGGGCCATCGTCTTCCGCACCCAGTACGGCGGCCCGATGGAGAAGGCCGTGCGCACCGGCATGGTGGGCGTCGAGCTCACGATCGGCTTCGAAGTCGACCACATCGACGACGTCAACCGGGAAGGGTGGAGCGTGCTCGTACAGGGGCCCGCCCACCACGTTTCGGCGAGCGAGGTGGCGGAGGCGGCGAGCACCGAGGTCGAGCCCTGGGCCGGCGGTGAACGCGAGACGTACATCAGCATCGTTCCGCACCACATCACCGGGCGCCGTATCCGCGGCTTCTGACCCCTGGTCCCAAGAAAACGGATTAACGCGGATTTATAGCGACATACCAGGCCAAAAGTCCCTTCCGTCCGATCCGGGCGGAGGGGACGCTGGAGTGGGAGGTGTTCGCGATGGAAGCCAAGGAATGGAACGTCGAGATCTTCATCAGCGAGGACGACGAAGATCAGGTGACCACGGCGAGGGCCGTGCTCCACGCGGGTGACGGCACTCGACACGAGAGCGTCGCCCACGCCCGGCGCAACCCTCATGATCGGCCGGTCCCCCAGATCGGGGACGAGCTCGCGGCAGGGCGTGCCCTGTCCGACCTGGCCGCCAAACTGATCGAGGACGGCGCCGAGGACGTGGCGCAGTTCGCCGCCGCGTCACGGGCCCGCTGATCCTCATCCCGCCGGCCATCTTGCCGATCACCTTGCTGATCCGGTCGGGACGGGACCCCGCGCCACCGGGTCCCTGAGAGGCGCGGGGTCCCCCGAAGGGGTGACATACCGTGCCCGGCCGGTGCACATCAGCCCGTACCGGTCACCGCGTACTGGTCACCGCGTACTGGTCACCGCGTACTGGTCACCGCGTACTGGTCACCGCGCCGGGACCACGGCCACCGGGCAGTCGGCGTGCTGCAGAAGCGCGTTACTGACCGATCCGAGCACCAGCCCGGCCAGCCCGCTCCGCCCCCGGGCCCCGACCACGAGCAGTCCCGCCCCGGCCGACGCCTCCTTCAGAACCTCGACCGGATGCCCGTTGACGACATGCTCGGTGACCTTCACGTCCGGGTGCCGCCGCGCCGCCTCGGCCACCGACTCCGTGAGCATGCCGCGCAGCCCGTCCTCCTCCTGGACCGACGCGGCCGCCTCGAACCCGCCGCCGGCGACGAGCCCCCTCCAGGCGTGTACGGCGTGCAGCTCCGTGTCGTGGAGGGCCGCCTCGGAGAAGGCGAAGTCGATGGCGGCCGCGTTCGCGGGCGATCCGTCGACGCCGACGACGATCCTGCGGCGGACGTTCACCGGAAGCGTGCGCACCACGACGACCTCGCAGGAGGCCCGGCCGGCCACGCCGAGCGCCACGGAGCCCACGAGCAGGCCGCGGAAGCCGCCGAGCCCGTGGTTGCCGACCACGAGCAGCTCCGCCTCCTCCGCCGCCTTGATCAACGCGATCCGGGCGTCACCGGGCAGCAGCGCGGAGTCGACGGCCACGTCCCCCTCCTGCTCGCCGATCCGGGTCAGGGCCTCCTCAAGGACGGATTCGGCCCCTTCCCGCATCCATCTCGCGACGTCCGTGTACGGACCGTGGCCGGGCATCTCGGACGCCCATTTCGGCATCGCGTGGACGACCCGCAGCGAGGTGCCGCGCAGTGCGGCCTCCCGGGCCGCCCACGAGGCGGCCTCCAGCCCGGCGGCCGACCCGTCCACTCCGACAATGATCATTTTCTCTCCTTCATCGCGAACCTCACCTATCCCTGTCTACCCGGCGGATGCGGCGGGTACGGCTCCGGGTCTTTCACCTCCGCCATACGCGGGAATGGTTAGGGCGACATTCACCGCGAAGGGGGATCATGATGGACATCATCGAGATGCTCGAACAAGCCCAGGACAAGCCGACCGTCACGCGGGTGTTCGGCGAGCCGATCGTCCGAGACGGGGTCACGGTCATCCCGGTCGCCCGGGTCGCCGGAGGCGGAGGCGGCGGCAGCGGCAGGCAGGAGGGCGACAACCCCGGCGAGGGCGTCGGCGGCGGGTTCGGCCTCGGCGCGACCCCGGCGGGCGTGTTCGTCATCAAGGACGGCGACGTGCGCTGGCAGCCGGTGGTCGACGTCAACAAGCTGATCGTGGGCGGGCAGGTCATCGTCGTGGTCGCGTTGCTGACCCTACGCACCATCGTGCGTCTCCGGGCCAGGAAGCGCTGACGGGATGGACGCCTGGGTGGTCGCCCGTCCCGGTCCGATCGCCACCCACCCCCTCGAACGTGCCCGGCTCCCGATTCCCGTGCCCGGTCCGGGCGAGCTGCTCGTACGCGTCGAGGCCTGCGCGGTCTGCCGTACGGACCTCCACCTGGCCGAAGGCGATCTCGCGCCGCGACGGCCGAGGACGGTGCCCGGCCACGAAGTGGTGGGCAGGGTGGCGGCGCTCGGTCCCGGTACGGCCGGCCCGCCCGCCGGCACCAGGGTGGGCGTGGCCTGGCTGCGCTCGACCTGCGGGCACTGCCGCTACTGCCTGGGCGGGGCGGAGAACCTGTGCCCGGCGTCCACCTACACCGGGTGGGACGCCGACGGCGGCTACGCCGAGCACGTCACCGTCCCGGCGGACTTCGCGTACCTCCTGCCGGACGAGGGGTCGGCCGAGACGCTCGCGCCGCTGCTGTGCGCCGGGATCATCGGCTATCGCGCCCTGCTCCGCGCCGACCTGCCGCCCGGGGGCCGCCTCGGGATCTACGGCTTCGGCGCGTCCGCCCACCTGACGGCGCAGATCGCCGTCGCCCAGGGTGCCGCCGTACACGTGATGACGCGATCGGAGCAGGCTCGGGAGCTGGCCATGGCACTGGGCGCGCGCTCGGCCGGCGGCGCCTGGGACACACCGCCCGAGCCTCTGGACGCGGCCATCCTGTTCGCGCCCGTGGGCGAACTCGTCCCTGTCGCCCTCGCGGCCCTCGACCGCGGCGGGACGCTCGCCGTCGCCGGGATCCACCTGACCGACGTCCCGGTACTGAACTACGAACGGCACCTGTTCCAGGAGCGCACCCTGCGCAGCGTCACGGCCAACACCCGCGCGGACGGGCGCGCCTTCCTCGATCTCGCCGCGCTCCACCGTCCCAGGGTCGCGACCACGCCCTATCCGTTCGACGCGGCCGACCGGGCCCTGGCCGATCTCGCCGCCGACCGCGTCGAGGGCGCGGCCGTGCTCCTGCTCTAGGCGGAACAGGCGGCAGCGCCGTGCCTTGAGCCGCTCCCTATGTCCGAACGGCCCTCCGTTTCGGGACCTAAGGCCTCTGCCCGGCGCCGTCCGGCGCCACTTGGATGAGGGCAGGCATTCTCTGACCGTGTTTGGAGGCACGTGATGCGCGTCAAAGTGAAGGACGTCATGACCACGCATGTGGCGTCGGTCAACGGAAACACTCCCTTCAAAGACGTCGCTGAAGTGCTCATCGCCCACAGCGTCAGCGCCGTACCCGTCGTCGACGGCGAGGGACACGTGATCGGGGTCATCTCCGAGGCCGACCTGCTGCGCAAGGAGCAGTTCAAGGAGCAGTACTATCGCGAGGGGTACCAGCCTCCCCTGCGCGCCCGGCTGCGGCACCGCCTGACGGAGAAGAACCACAGTGTCAGGGACACCGCACACGGTGACACCGCCGCCGAACTGATGACGTCTCCCGCGGTGACGATCCCACCGGGAGCCTCCGTGGTCTCCGCGATCAGGCTGATGGACCAGCACGGGGTGAAGAGGCTGCCGGTGGTGGACGCGGACGGCGTCCTGGTCGGCGTCGTCAGCCGTCAGGACATGCTCAGGGTGTTCGTGCGCTCCGACGCCGACCTCGCCAAGGAGGTACGCGAGGACGTCGTCGAGCACTCGCTGTGGGCGGAGAACTCGCGGATCGACGTCGACGTGTGGCAGGGAGTCGTGACGCTGACCGGGTGGATGGCCCGGCGCAGCGACGCCGCGATCGTGGTCGCGATGGCACTGCGGGTCCACGGCGTGGTCGACATCGTCGACAAGCTGGAGTGGGAAGAGGACGACACCTCGCGGTGGGGCCGCAAGTGACACGGGCCGTCCACCTGGCCCCTGGGCGCAATCTGGGCGAATCCTGGGGTTCGACGGGCACGACACGGTACGACGGAGCCGATCGGAGCAACGGAGCCGATCGGGGCGGCGCCTGACAGCGCGCCGAGCGGCGGGAGAACAGTGGCCGCCGACGCGGAAGGGCGGGAGATCCTCCCGCCCTTCGCCCGTTCGATACCCGGGGTCCTTCGCCGATGTCCGGGTTCCTCGGCCCGGCGCACCGTGCCGGGTCTCCCCCGGCCGGTCACCGCGCCGGAGCCCCGCGCCGGATCACTGCCGGGTCACTGCCCGGTCTCAGTCTCAGACCGCTCCTCCTCCGCCTGGCGCTGGATCGGTATCTTCCGTCCCTCGGCCCTCTGCTCCGTCTCCAGGCCCACGCTCACTTCGAGTACACCGTCCTTGTACATGGCCTGGACGTCGTCCTCCCTGACGCCGGGCGGGAGCATGAGGGACCGGTAGAGCGCCCCGTAGTGGAACTCGGAGCGGTGCCGCTCCCGCGTCTCCTGGGTCTTCTGCGCGCGGATCTCCAGCACCCCGTTGGTGAGGGTGATGTCGACGTCCTTGTCCGGGTCGATGCCGGGCAGTTCGGCCCGTACGACGTACCGGTCCCGGTCCCGGTCCACGTAGTCCTCGATGCGGATGAGCTCCGCCGACGAGCGCAGTCCCATCATCGGCGACTCCAGCAACTCCAGCAGGTCCGGGAAGGGCCAGCCGCTCTCCCTGCGTGCGATGGCACCCATCTCTGACTCCCTTCGCGTGCGCGCCTACTCCCTCCATGACATCACCAGGCGGGCCACCCCGCGTCAGAGTCGCAGGTCCCTGACCTGTGGGGACCAATGGATGCCGCTGGATGCCGACCGCGCCCTGCCTACGCCCTGCGAAGGCACGACCGTCCGGACGCCACAGCCGCGCACCTGGAGGTGCTCGGACCGGCGGGCGGCGACCCGGAGATCACCGCCGCCATGACGACCCTGCTCGCGGTCGTCGCGGAGTACGGCGACAGCCGCTGACGACGCGGGCCTCTTCAGGGGTCATTCGCACGGCCGTGCCGGGACGGCGGGTCTCGGCGGGTCGGAGGTCGTGGACCGAGCGGTGTAGGTCCGCAGCTCCGGCACCGCCCAGGTGATCGCCGCCACGGTCGCTGTCGTGAGCAGCCCGCCGACGCAGATCACCATTCGGGGATCGAGGAGTGATCTGGCGGCCCCGTGCAGCAGGTTCGCGATGTGCGGGCCTCCGAAGAGGACGACGGTGAGCGACCCCTGGACCCGGCCGCGCACGGTGTCGTGAGTGTGTGCCTGTGTGATGGCGTTGCGGAAGGTGCTCAGCACGAAGTTGACCGCGCCGCCGAGGACGAGCGCCGCCAGTGCGACCCACAGTTGTGCGGCCAGTCCGAGGAACACGACGGTGATGCCCCAGGCGGCGGCCGCCCCCGCCATGAGCGCACCGTGGCGCCGGGAGCGAGTGAACGTGCCCGACAACAGCCCGGCTGTGACGACCCCGGCCGGATAGGCGGCGTAGAGCAGTCCCAACTCCAGGCCCCCTCCGGCGGGTCCGCCGTAGGTGTGCTGGGCGAGTTCCGGAAACAGGGCTGTCGACATGCCGAAGACCATCGCCGCGAGGTCCACCGCGAGCACCGCCACGAGCAGCCGGCTGGCCGCCACGTACCGGAAACCGGCCACTAACTGGCCGACTGTGGGGCGACGCCGACGGAAGCGCACGATCGGATCGTTCGACGATCCGACCGGCTGCGGCGGCAGCGGCGGCAGCGGCGGCAACGGCGGCAACATGGCAACCGCCCACACAACGGCCAGCAGTGCGACGGCATCGAACAGGTACAGCGTGTCGAGGCCGACGATCGGGATCACGACCCCGGCCAGCACCGGTCCGAGGATCGACCCGGCGTAGCGGGTCAGAGAGCTGAGGCTGTTCGCCGCCGGTAGCAGCTCGACAGGGACGAGGCGGGGCACCACGGCGCCCATCGTGGTCATGATCGCCGCGAAGGACAGGCCCTGGCAGGCGACCAACAGCATCACGACCGGGACGGAGCGCCCGCCGAGCACGGCCTGGGCCCACAAGGCCACGTACGTGAACGCGAGGCCGCAGTGGGCCGCCAGTAACACTCTTCGCCGGTCCATGACGTCGGCGAGCGCGCCGATCCACAACGCCGCCACGACCAGCGCGGCGAACGACACCGCCGCCGCCGCGCCCACGACCGCCGAGGAGCCGGTCACCGTGTACAGCTGCGTCGGCACGGCGATGACGCTGAAGGAACCGCCCACCGCGCAGACCGCCGACGCCACCCACAGTCGCCGGAAGGCCGGGACGGCCAGCGGGCGGCGGTCGACCGCGTAGGCGCCGAGCGACCCGACCCCTGACGTGCTCACCGCCCGGTGCCGGCGGTCGTGGCCGCGGCCGGCGCCTCCAGGCTCACCACGTCGGCGACGACGCAGGCGATGTTGTCGGGGGCGCCGGCAGCGTACGCGCGCGCGACCAGTTCGTCGAGCACGTGCTGGGGCGCGGCGGGCCCGGTCAGCACCTCACGCAGCGACCCTGCGGGTACGACGGCGGACAGGCCGTCGGAGCACAGCAGGTACCGGTCACCGGCCGCGGCCTCGTGCAGCGACAGGTGCGGCCGGGCGCCGCCGGTACCGGTCAGCGCTCGCGCGAGCAGCGAGCGTCGCGGGTGCGAGGCCGCTTCCTCCGCGGTCAGCCGGCCCTCGTCGACCAACGACTGGACGTAGGTGTGGTCATGGGTGATCTGGAACAGCTCGCCGTCACGTAGGAGGTAGGCCCGGGTGTCGCCGATGTGCACCAACGCCAGCCGGGAACCCGACCACAGCAGTGCGGTCAACGTGGTGACCGCCTCCCCCGACGGCGTCGACGCGGCGATTTCCCCGATCATCCGGTCGGCTTCACCGACCGCGTCGGAGAGAGCGCCCAGCAGGTCCTCGGCCGGGACGGCCATGGTCTCCAGCGGTTTGAGCGCGTCGACGGCCGCCGCGCTCGCGAGGTCCCCGGCCGGGCCGCGGACCCCGTCGGCCACCGCCAGCAGCCGGGGGCCGGCGTACGCGGTGTCTTCGTTGCTCGTACGCACCAGTCCCGACTCTGACCGGGCGGCGTAACGGATCCCCAGTACGGTCGCCGTCTCTTCCACGGTGCTTCCTCTTCCCGACAGGTAGTCGACGAGGAATGTGGCCAACTGCCCGCGGGCGGCGGTCTCGGCCAGCACCTGCTCCCAGTAGCGGGCGATCTCTTCGGCCGCCGCGCTCGCCGGCAGGTCGCACACCTGCCGGATGCGGGCCAACGGCATGCCCAGCCGCCGCAGCCAGGCGATCAGCCGGGCCCGCTCCAGCTGCGCCGGATCGTAGAACCGGTATCCGGACTCTCCGTCCACCGCGGCCGGCCGCAGCAACCCGAGTTCGTCATACAGCCGCAACGCCTTCGGCGACAGCCGGGCGGCCCGAGCGAACGCCCCGATCGTCAGCAGCCGCACCACTCCTCCTCATCCCGGCCACCGTGGCCGGTACGGACGATGTTGCTGCTTCACCCAGGGGGAAGGTCAACACGCCGCCGTGTTCACGGCGTCGGCCGTCCGGCGTGCGCGGGCCCTCTCGCGGTGCGGCGCCGCCGTACCGCGAGAGGGCCCGTTTTGGGGCGCGGGTCAGGCGGCCGCGCGGGCGGCCAGCGCGACCGTGGCCTGGCGGGTGACGCCGTTCACGGTGACGGCGACCACGACCTGCCCCGGGCGCAGCGCCGTGATGGCCCCGGTCTCCGGGTCCAGCACCGCGACGTGCCACGGCTTGGCGCCGGCGCGATCGCCGACGTGCAGGTTCGGGGAGCCGGACCAGTCGGCCGAGGCGGGATAGCCGACGGGCACCGTACGGCCGTCCTGCGTCAGGGTCGCCGACACCCGGCCGGACTCGCCGACCTGCACGGAAGCGGGCGCGGTGAGGGTCAGCTCGTCCACGTGCGGTCGGACCTGCGTGCCGATCCAGCTCGGCGCGTCCACGAACCAGTTGCGCCGGACGTGCTCGGCCTCCTTCGCCGTCACCGGGTCGACACCCCACAGCGACCAGCCGGTGAACCCTCCGTCGTCGGCCGCCGTGGCCGGGTTCTTACCGGAGTTGCCGTTGATGAAGTACGGCACGGCGTCGACGTGCGAGGCGTGGAACGTCCCGACGTGCCCGCCGATGTAGGCCGCTCCCTTGCCGGTGGTGCGCTGGAAGTCTGCCAGCCAGCCCTCGACCAGCGCGGCCTCCTTGCGGTCACCGAGCTGGCTGCCCTTGCCGGGCGTGGGGTCGCGCGGGGGCACGTGGAACAGCACGGCCACCGAACCGATCGCGGGGTCCTTCGCGGCCGCGTCGAGCTGCTTCCTGAGCATGGCCACCTGCTCGAACCCTCCGCCGAGCAGGTTCAGCCGCGAGGTGTCGAGGGTGATGAAGCGGGTGCCCTTGTGGTCGAACGTGCCGTAGGTGTCGCCGAAGACCGCCTTGAAGTTGTCGATCTTTCCGCCCATCACCTCGTGGTTGCCGGGCACATAGTGGAACGGCAGCTCGCCGCCGAGTTCCTCGTCCAGGATGCGCTTGGCCAGCGCGAAGTCCTCGGGGGACGCCTCGTCGACGAGGTCGCCATTGATGATCAGGAAGTCGGGCTTGGCCGCCTTGATCTCCCGCAGGGTGCGGCGGACGTTGGCGACGATGTCGCTGCCGGGGTCACGCGCCACGAACTGCCCGTCGGACATGACCGCGAACCGCCACGGCATGTCGGCCACCGCGGCGCCGGTACGGACGACCGGGTCGGCCACCTTGGCGGCGGCCGGGGCGCTCACCGGCGGCGGCACCTTGGCGACCAGCCCGTCAATGGCGATCTCACCGTTGTACAGCTGGTCGGCCCTGGTCTCCGCGACGTAGAAGCGCCGGAGCTTCAGCGGGTAGTTCACCCCGGGCGGGACGGCGAACTCGACGTACTTCCAGCCGGTCCAGGTGAGGTACGGGCCGCGCAGGATCTGCGACTGTCCCTGGGCGTCGTAGAACTCCAGGCTGGGCCACTCCCCGTTCCCGGAGGAGCGGATCCACATCCCGAACGCCTGCGGCTGCCCCTCGATGGTGATCTGCTGCGGCGGGCTGGCGTAGGCCGCGCGCGTGGCCGTCGACTGGGTGAAGTCGTACGCGAGCCGCAGCCCGCCCCCGCTCTGCCCCGGCGTCGGCGACAGCGATCCGGTGGCGCGCGCCGCGGCGAACGTCCAGGACGCGGCGTTCTCGAAGTCGGCGACCGAGACGTCCTGGAAGCCTACCGTCACCGGCACCGCGGTGGTCACCTTGCCGACGGAGACGGTGATCGTGCCCGAGCCGGTCGCCTTCTTCGACGTCACCGCGAACAGGCCGTGCTCGGCGGGGGCGACGTCGAACAGGGTCGTGTCGTAGTCGAGGCGCACGTCGCCGGGCTCGATGGGGGCGGAGTTGCCGTTGCGGTCGTAGCCCACCACGCCGAAGACGCCCGAGTCGTCCGCGCCGGCGAGGCCGACCCGGTCGGCCGTGGCGCCCAGCCGTACGAGGGGCTGCAGGACGGTGAGCTCGATCTCGCCCTTGGCGCCGTCGCGCGAGGCGGTGACGGTCGTCTGGCCGGGCACCGAGGCGTGGAAGACACCGTCGCGGCCGACCTGCCCGTGCACGGCCGGCGTGGCCCGCCACGAGGGCGCGCCCTCCACCGGGCCGTACGTCTCGTCGTAGCCGTCGGCGGTGAGTCTGCGGGTGAGCCCGGGGAAGACGCGGTCGGTGCGCCCGCCCGTGGTCGGCCCGGTGCCCGGCGCCTTCACCGGATCGGCGGCCGTCTCGACCCAGAAGCCCTTGAGCTTGCCGCTGCCCGTGGGGGCGTAGAGGGCCAGGCCATTGGGGACGTGCCGCTCCTCGCCGTCGGAGGGGCTGTTCTCCACCCGGGCGTCGGCGGAGCCGGGCTCGCGGGCGAGCATCGTGGAGGAGCCGCCGCCGTCGAGGTTGATCGCGTTGTGCGCGCCCAGCTCGGCCATCATGGCCCCGAGCTCGGTGAGGGTGACGCCCCGGCTGTCGGTCTGGCGGCCGTCGACGGTCAGCATGTACATCGTGCGGCCGTCGGTGGAGAAGCCGACGGCGGTGCGCGGGTGGGCGGCGTTGTCGGAGAAGACCTGGGCGACGCCGTCCTTGACGACGATGTCACCGCCTCCGATCGCAGTCTTGACGGCGCCGCCGTCGGACGCCTTCGGCTGGTACGCCACGTCGACGCGGTCGCCGGGCTTCAGCCGGGCCAGGGCCGCCGATCCGGCTTCGCGGCCGAGGAGGATCGTCGTACCCGCCGGGATCGGACCGCTGCCGGCGGCGGAGCGCACCTCGGCGACGGCGCCGTCGCGGAGCACGACCTCGGTGACCGCGGCGGCGCCCGCGACCGCGCGGCCGCGATCGTAGGAACCCCACAGCTGGGTGAACACGCCGACGCCATTGGCCTGGATGAGCTGGTTGAACTGGGTCAGGGTGATCGGGTCGCCGCCCGCCGGGGTGGCGGTGCCGTCGAAGCGCATCTGCAGGACGCGCCCGACGCCGTCGGGCGTGAGCGCGACCGCGTTGCCGTGGCCGGAGGTCGAGGACTGGACGAGCTCTCCGTCGCGGACGCCGACGCCCTGGGCCGCCCCCGAGTTGTTGATGTCGAAGAAGTCGCCGTTGACGGCGGCGACGGCGCGGCTGCGCTTCACCGGCCCGGAGAGCGGCTCGGTCTTCGACACCTCCCCGGAGAAGACGTAGCCGGCGCTGGCGCCGCCGGTGAGGTCGGCGGTGATCGCGTCGGCGCGTAACCAGCCGGCCGCGTCGTAGCGGTCGAACGAGGTGAGTGTGACGCCCGGCGCGACCGGCCGGGTCTGCTTCGCCGTCTCCAGCCTCTGCGCCCCTGGGGTGACGAGCAGCGTGGATGACGGCTGGTAGGACGACGCGGGGGGCGCGTCCTCGACGAGGGATTGCGGCGGTTGTGGATCTGCCTGGGCCGGCCCGGCCGCGCCGAACGCGAGCAGCGGAGCGAGAAGGGCCACGGCCAACATGCGGGGGTGGTGACGTTGTGACACGAGTGAACCCAATCGTGTCCTGGTTACAATTTTCAAGACCTCAAGGTGTCTTAAAAGAAAACTTCATCACCTCCGGCGGCACCCAGAGCCCCGTCTGGAGCGCGGGCCTCCAGGTATTGAGTCGTGAGCCACCGCCGAAGCGCGGGCCGCGATGGCTGACCACGAGCCCATGTCTGCGCCTCTGTGGGCCTCTAGTTTTCGAGGCCCTCGCCGAAGCTGATCCGCAGGTCGGCCGCGAGCGCTTGGGCGAGGTGGTGGAGCTGGGGCCGATCGATGATGATCTCCTTGAGCACACTCACACCGCGGAGGCTGGACAGGTCGTTGCTGCGCAGGTCGCACCCGCGGTAGCTGCCGCCGTCGAACTCCGTCAGGTGCAGGTTGCACTCGTCGAACGCCGCCTTGCTCAGGTCTGACCCGCTGAACCGTGCCTCCCGCAGGTCGCATCGCGAGAAGATCATCGGTCCTGACGTGCGGAGACGGATGAAGGTGGCGTAGTCCAACCTGCACTCCTCGAAGATCACGTCTTCGAGCGTGACGTCCTCCCACGCCGAGCCCAGCAGTTTGCAGCCGGTGAAGATGACGCGGGACAGCTTGCTGTCCCTCCAGCGGAGACCGGACAGGTCGCAACCGGAGAACGCGACCGAGTTCAGACGCAGCTCGGCCAGGAGGGCGCGCTGAGTGGTGAGGCCGGTGACGTGCCCGTCCATGAGCTGGGTCCCGGACAGGGACAGGTCACGCAGATGGGCATCGGCGTAAGCGAAGTCGCTCAACTTGCCGTGCTCACCCTCCAGCGAGTCGACCTCGTTCGCCACATCGTCCAGATACGGCAGCGTGACCTGCGTCCGGCGCACAGTGCGTGTCTCCACGGCCCTACCTTCCAGCATTGTGTGTCCGGTTGCGTCGTGGGCTCGCCCGGCGGTCTGGCGCGCCGGTCAGCCTCGCTCAGTCCCCGATGTAGCTGATCGAGCGCACCGCGTACCCGGATGGGCGATGGATCTCTTTACGTCCCAACGCGTACGCGTCCGAGCCCGGACGAAAGCCGACGAAGGTCCTTTCCTACCCGGGCCGATCAGCACTGTGCCGGGTGACGGAGGTTCCCTAGCGTCGAGCACGTGTGGAGGTGTGTGATGAATACGCACGTACCGGCAAGAGCCGCCAGATTCCTGGGTCTGGACCGCAATCCGCTGCGCCGTCCGGCGGATCGCGTGGAGTCGGCGATCCTGATCACGCTGCTCCTCCTCTTCTGCCTGATCATGCCTCTGGGGACGTATCTCGCGACCCGCTCCGCGTACGTCACCGCGCAGCGGGAGAACGCGGGCAAACACCAGGTGACCGCGACGGTGTACGAGCAGCCCACGTCCATAGGGGGAGCACGGCTGGGATCGGCCACCGACCTGCGGGCCGGCGCGCGCTGGCACACCCCGGACGGCGCGATCCACCAGGCGAAGGTGCCCGTGGCGACCACGGCCACGCCGGGCACGCGGGTACGCGTCTGGGTCAACGCGGACGACCAGCCGTCCCTCGAGCCCGCGAGCACGGTGGAGATCCTCATGGCGACCGCGATCGTCGCGCTCGCGTCGCTGTCCGGGATCGCCGCCGTGCTGGCGATGCTCGTCGGCTTCCTCCGGTGGGTCATGCGGCGCCGCAACCAGCGGCGCTGGGAGGAGGCGTGGGCGAACGTCGAGCCGCGCTGGGCACGGCGCGACTGACCCTCTCATCCGCGGGGGCGGTCAGTGCCGGTCTGCCCAACCCGACCGTCCCCCTTCCACCGGGTTGTCAGTGCTGGGCGGCGGAGCCGTTCACGGTCAGGATGCTCTCGGGCGTGGTGATCGCCGGGAACGTCCCGGTGTCGATGATCCCGTGCTCGTTGTAGGCGGCCTCCAGGAGAGCGTGGGCCTTGGGCTCCAGCTTCCAGAGAGCGCGGTACTCCCGGGCGGTGGTCAGCGGAATGCCGATCTCGTGGGCGATGTCGGCGGCCCGGGGGACGAAGCGGCGCTCGATCTCCCTGTCCCAGTACTGCCGGGCGGCGCGCATCAGGGCGGCGCGCTGCGCCGTGTCGACGGGAGGCGCCGGTTCCGCCGTCTCCGCCCCCTCCTCGTCGTCGTCGACGAGGACCTGGGCGGCCGGGGTCGCGGGCATGCCCGGTACGGCGGCGGGCAGGGCGGGGTGCACGAGTTGCGGGGGACGCGGGGCCCGCGTGGCCTGCTTCTCCTCCTCGGGCGCCCACGGGACTGGTGGCTTCAGGTCGATCAGGGCGGACGTGTTGTAGAGCGCGCCGATCTGGGACAGCAGCGCCTCCTGCCGGGACGAGTCGACCGCCAGGCCGGTGTACTCCACCGCCTGGTCCATCGCCCGGTCGAGCTTGGTGAGCGCGGCGCGCATCTTCCGGTCGGACGCCCCGGCCGCGCGCAGCGCGCGGGCCCGCTTGGCGGCCAGCGCGACGCGGGTGAGCCTGCGGTGGGCGTCCACCTCGCTCGCGGTGCGGTCGCTGGCCTCGGCCAACCCGATCCGGACCATGACCCGCTCGGGGGTGATCCGCCAGTTGATCCGGGCACGCCCGGTGATCCGGTGCCGTTCGATCGCCATGCCGCGCTCCCACAGCCACGCCGCGACGAGCGGGGCGGCGAGCCGGAAGAGGGCCTCGGCCAGGCTGCGGGCGTCCATGCTGGACAGCACGGCCGACAGGCAGGTGAACACCCACACGGCGATGCCGTCGATGCCCGCGGAGTAGTTCTCCCGCATGTTCCGGCGGGCCCGTACGGCACTGGTGATCACGGCGACTTCGATGAACGCGAAGAGCAGGAGGCGGAGCGGGCCGTCGAAGCCCAGGACGTCACCCGAGAAGCGCCACATGCCCTGCGCCGACACGCCGGTGGCGATGGTCGCGGCGACGATGGTGAGGATGTCCTCCGCCGGACGCGGGGCGGCGAAACGCCGGAAGAGGTCGGCCAGCGCCCGATACGTGGCGCGCAGCACGAAGAATCCGAGAACCAGGAGGACCAGGGCGACGACGCAGATGAGGGCGGTACCGACCGGATGGTCCGACGTGAAGGCGGCGATTTGATCCATGGGGGGCATCAGTCACTGTCCGTCAGTCTCGAAGCACACGAGGGAATATCCCGCGATCATTCCAGAATGTCGGCATCTTGTTTGCGAAACGGAAGTTCACCATCGTGACTGGTGGGACTTCGTGACCGTTCCGGCGCCCCGGCCACCACACCGATCAACCACCCCGGCCGGCCGGACCGATCAGCCGGACCGATCAGCCGGGCCGGCAAGTCGGGCCGATCAGCCGGACGAGGTCAGGCGCACCGGTCAGCCGAACGGGCTGAGCCGGACCGGTCACCTGAGGGCGCGGCAGAGGGTGTCGAGGGTGATCCTGACGATCTCGCCGGAATCACCCTCCTCATCCGCCAGGCGGCGTGAGCCCGCTCCGAGGATGCCCCACGCGAGATGGGCCCGCAGGCCCGCGTGGTCATATCCGGCCTCATCCAGCGCCTCACGGAGCGGCTCGATCATGGACTCGTGGATCTCGTCCACCCGCTTCTGGCACTCGCCGGGCAGCCCCACCGCCTGCGACGCGGGGATGAGCGCGTGGTCGGGGCTGCTGACGAAATCCAGCGCCGCGGTGCCGTACGCGCGGATCCTGTCGTCGAGGGTCACCCCGTCGCCCGCGTCGCGCAGGGAGTCCCGCAGGCGCACCAGCCACCGGGGGAAGGCGTCCTCGACGAGTTGGGCGAGGATGTCCGCGGTCGAGGCGAAGTACCGGTAGACACTCGAACGGGCCAGCCCGACCCTCGCTCCCACGGCCGCGGGCGTGAGCGCGTGCACGCCCTGCTCTGCCAGGACCGCGCGCGCCGCGTCGAGCAGGGCGGCGTGCTGGTTGGCCCGATGGTCGGCTACGGTCGCCGCGCTGATCCTTGGCATCTCCACCTCCAGGTGCCGGCCTCCAGTATCCGCGCCGGGCGAGACCGCCTTGACCGCCGCGCCCTCCATGATCGTCATGGCCGTCATGACCGGCGTGGCCGGCGTGGTCTGGATGACCGGCGTGACCGGCGTGATCTCGATGACCGGTCATGACGCCACACCCGTGACCACCGGCCATAACGCTTTCCGCGTCGTTACTCAGACTCGGCCCTCCCGAGACACGCCCGCGGCCTCGTCGGCGTCACGCTCGGCCCTTCCCCGCACGACGTCCACGGGCTCACCGGCCGTTGCCGCACCGTCGGCCGGTGCGGGGTCCTCCCCGTGGCCGGACGCGGAGCCACGCGGGAGCAGGAGCGTGGCGCCCACCCCCGCCAGCAGTACCAGCGCCGTGAGCAGTGTGACCCTGCGGGTCGCCTCGGCGGACGCCGCCACGGCCGCCGCGTGAACCGCCGGCTCGCGCAACGACGCGATGGCCACACCACCGCTCTCCTGTACGGCACGCGCCACCTCGGTGCGCGTGTGTGCGGGAAACGCGTCCATGTGCCGCTCGACCGACGAGCCGAGCCCCGTGACCAGCACCGCCCCGAGCACCGCGACCCCGAAGGCCGCTCCGACCTGGCGCACCGTGCTCTGCAGCCCGGAGGCCTGACCCGACTGCCAGGGCGGTACGTCGGCCATCAGCACGCTGGTGAGTTGCGCCGAGGCGAAGCCGATCCCCATCCCGTAGACCACCAGCCAGGGAACCGGCCGCCACGGGTTCATCCCCGGTTCGAGTGACAGGGCGATGCCGAGCGCGCCCACGACCTCCAGGCCGATCCCGATCTGCACGACCAGGCGCGAGCTCGCCTTCCTGGCCAGCCCGGGAACCATGCCGCCGGCCAGGAACGTGCCGAGGGCCAGCGTGGCGATGACCAGTCCGGCCTGGAACGCGCTGTAGCCGAGCGCCGACTGCAGGAACAGCGGCAGCACGAGGATCATCCCGAACTCCCCCAGCGCCACGACCATCGCGGCCATCGCGCCGTACCGGAAGCTGGGCAGCGCGAACAGCGTCAGGTCGATCAGTACGGAGCGTCCCGCCCGTCCCCGGGCCCGTTCGACCAGCACCAGCGCGACCAGTGCCACGATTCCGACGCCGAAGGCGAAGGGAACGGGCGAGACGCCCTCGAAGCGCACACCGAGGAGCGAGGCGGGCCGCAAGGGGGTGAGCCAGCCGTACTTCTGGCCTTCGATGAGTGCGAAGACGACCGAGGTCGTGCCGATCACCGCGAGCACGATGCCCAGCGGGTCGTGCCCCGAGGAGTGCTCGTCGCGCGAGTCGGGCACACGGAGCGTGCCGAGGAGGATCAACGCTCCGATCGGCAGGTTGACCCAGAACGCCGAGCGCCAGCCGTGCTCGGTGACGAGCCAGCCGCCGAGCAGCGGACCGACGCCCGCCATGCCGCCGATGACCGAGCCCCAGACGGCGAACCCGATCACCCGCCGCCTGCCGGTGTAGGTGGAGTTGATGATCGCGAGAGCCATCGGGACGACCATCGCCGCCCCCACTCCCTGGATCACCCTGGCGCCGATCAGCGCCGGGCCGCTGCCCGCGGCGGCCGCCAGCATGCTGGCCAGGAGGAATACGCCGACCCCTGACGCGAAGAGGCGGCGCCTGCCGCGCAGGTCACCCGTACGGCCGAGCGGGATGAGCAGCGCCGCGAACATCAGCGAATAGATGGAGTTGACCCACTCCACGTCGGTCGCGGTCAGGTGCAGATCCTCGATGATCGCCGGAACGGCGACGTTCACGATCGTCGCGTCCACGATGATCATCGAAGTTCCGAGTGCGAGCACGACGAGAGGCAGCCAACCCTGACGGGAATTTAGCGACATCATGTCGCTAACCATAGCAACGGCACGTCGCCATCCGTCGCCCAGCCCTCTACCGCGCCGCGTCGCTCACCCGTCCGCGTCGCTCACCCGTCCGCGTCGCTCACCCGTCCGTGTCGTTCGTCCTCACCCCGGCCGCTCCCGCAGCGGGAAGCGCCACCGCGCCCGTCACCCCACGGCGTCATCCACGGCGTCACCCACGGCGACGGCGGGCCAGATCGCGGGCGAGATGCGACCGCCGCGGCCCCGTGGCCATCAGGCGGCGCAGATCCGCCACGGTGTCATGCATGAGCTGGACGTGGAAGTAGTTGACGTACTCGAGCACTGCGACGAGGGCGAACACCAGGCCGGGCCAGGAGTCGCGCCCGGGGTCGGCGGCGACGGCGCTTCCTGTGACCGTCAGTCCGGCCACCAGGAGCGGGACATCGGTCACGCGCGCGATCAGAAAGGCCCGGGTTCCCGGCAGGAGACCCGGTTCGCGCAGCTGGCGCAGCTTGGCCATCCAGTAGAGGGCACCCTGCGCCAGCAGGATCGCGAACAGGGCGAATCCGAGGGAGTTCACCACCGTCACCGGCAACCCGGCGATCCCGAACCAGATCCACGCCTGGAACGGGATGTTGCCCAGTTCGAGCAGCGCCATGGTCCGAAGCCGCGCACGTGTCTTCGAAGGAGCGCCCGGAGACGCCGCGGGGATTCGTGAGCCGACCACACGACCATTCTGACGACACACCGCCGTCTGAAGCCCGCCTGCCCCGCCCGCCCGGCTCCGCTCCCTGGCGGAACCCGCGAGAACGTCAGAGGAGGAGCCCCGGAAGGAGTCCGGACAAGCGGAAAGGCCGGGCCCACGAGGGGACCGGCCTTTCTCCGCGCCTACGCCTGACCCGCGCCGTCACCGGGAACATCGGTCTCGTCGTCGCGCACGGGATCATCGCCGACGGCGAGATCCTGGCGCAGCCGCTCGAGATCCATGTTGTGGTTGGCGTACTTGAGCTGGCGAGCCACCTTCGTCTGCTTCGCCTTGGCCCGACCCCGCCCCATTGATCGTCCTCCCTAACACAGGCCGTGCTTCGCCCTATTCTCTATCATTTGAAGAATTATGCAATTTCCCACACCGTGTGCCGTGGGACATAGATCGTTTGTCCGTCGTGTACGGCATGCGCCGGCGGGACCCGCCTCCCCGAGCGCCCTGGCGGACCGGATCAACCGGTGTCACCGGCGGCCTCTCGCGAGGCGCTTCCCGCCGCGAGTTCCGTACCGCACGCCCGGTAGAGATCATCCGGGCCGCGTATGCTCAGCCTCCCGCAGCTCCGCCAGCAGCTCCCCCTGACCCGCGATCATGTCGGTCAGGATACGCCGTGCCGCCCGCAGCAGGTCGGCGACGTCGTTGCTGCTCAGCGCGTACACCACCGTGGATCCCTCGCGCGTCGAGGTCACGATACCCGCTCGGCGCAGAACGGCGAGCTGCTGCGACAGGTTGGACGCCTCCACTTCGATCCCGGCGAGCAGATCGCGCACCGGGAGCGGACCGTCCTGGAGCAGTTCCAGGACCCGGATGCGTACGGGATGGCCGAGCGTGCGGAAGAAATCCGCCTTCGCCTGGTAGAGGGGAACCGGCATCAGCACCTCCCCCGATGGCCGTCCACGTCCGGTGGCGTGTCCACCCGGCGTGGTGCGCGCGGTCCGGCGACATCACGCGCACACGTCTCCGTTCCATGGTGCGGATCCAGCTGACAACGAGAATTCGTCACACACCATGGTAGCCAATTGAAAACTTCTTCAAGTCCTATGACAGCCGCGCCGCCGCCCCGGGGTCCGCACTGACGTACGTCGACAGCACCCGACGGAGCGGGCCGGACACCGGAACACCACCCCGAGGCGCACCTGGTCTCCCGGAATCGCCACCGGATCACCACCGGATCACCACCGGATCAGCACATCTCATCGTTTCCGCCCCCACATTCGCGTGCTTGGGTGCGGAGAGGACAGGAAGAGAACCGCGAGCGGCACGAGGAGGACCTCATGGCGGAGTGCGGGCCCGGTCCGATGACAGGCGGGCGGCGGTCCACGACCGGTGGGCGGCGGGACCGATGACAGGCAGGAGGACGGAACCCGTCCCGATCCGAACCGGCACCGGCCCGGAGGAGAGGGCCCGTCTCGCCGCGTCGGCTCAGGCCGGCCGCGCTGCGCGGCGGCCGACCTGGACGCACGTCCTCGCCGGCGAACCCCGCCGGCACGCCGCGTCAGTCCCGCGTCAGCCCTTGATCTCGCAGATCGTGGATCCGGCGGTGACGCCCGCTCCGACCTGGGCGGACAGACCGGTGACGGTGCCCGCCTTGTGGGCGGTGAGTGGCTGCTCCATCTTCATCGCCTCGAGTACCACGATGACGTCGCCCTCGGCGACGACCGCGCCGTCCTCGACGGCCACCTTGACGATCGTCCCCTGCATGGGCGAGGTCAGCGCGTCACCGCTCGCCGCGGAGCCGCCCGGCTTCCTGGCGCCGCCGGTGCGCTTCGGCCTCCCGCCGTTCGGCCGTGCCGCCGCGACCGATCCGGTCGCGCCGAACCCGGCGGGAAGGACGACCTCCAGGCGCTTGCCGCCGACCTCGACGGTGACCCGCTCGACGGCGGTGGGCTCGGCGTTCTCGGTGCCCCCGGCGTACGGGGGGATCGTGTTGTCGAACTCGGTCTCGATCCAGCGGGTGTGGACGTCGAACGCCTTGCCGTCGCCGATGAACGCGGGCTCGTCGACCACGACCCGGTGGAAGGGCAGCACGGTCGGCATCCCCTCGACGACGAACTCCGCCAGCGCCCGGCGCGAGCGCTCAAGCGCCTGCGCGCGGTCGCGCCCGGTGACGACGAGCTTCGCGACCAGGGAGTCGAACGAGCCCGGCACCGTCTCGCCCTGGTCGTAGCCGGCGTCGAGCCGTACGCCGGGGCCCGAGGGCGAGTGCCAGCGGGTGATCGTGCCCGGCGCGGGGAGGAAGCCGCGTCCCGGGTCCTCGGCGTTGATCCGGAACTCGATCGAGTGCCCCCGGACCTTGGGGTCCTTGTAGCCGAGCTCCTCGCCGCAGGCGATCCGGAACATCTCCCGGACCAGGTCGATGCCGGTGACCTCCTCGCTGACCGGGTGCTCGACCTGCAGCCGCGTGTTGACCTCGAGGAAGGAGATCGTGCCGTCCTGGCCCACGAGGAACTCGCAGGTCCCCGCGCCGACGTAGCCCGCCTCGCGCAGGATCGCCTTGGAGGAGTCGTACAGCGTCGCCAGCTGCTTGCGGGACAGGAAGGGGGCCGGGGCCTCCTCGACGAGCTTCTGGTGGCGGCGCTGCAGCGAGCAGTCGCGAGTGCTGACCACGACGACGTTGCCGTGCCGGTCGGCCAGGCACTGCGTCTCCACATGGCGGGGACGGTCGAGATAGCGCTCGACGAAGCACTCGCCGCGCCCGAAGGAGGTGACGGCCTCGCGGACGGCGGAGTCGTAGAGCTCGGGGATCTCCTCCAGGGTGCGGGCGACCTTCAGGCCGCGACCGCCGCCGCCGTAGGCGGCCTTGATGGCGATGGGCAGGCCGTGCTCGCGGGCGAAGGCGACGACCTCGTCGGCGCCGGACACCGGGTCGCTGGTTCCGGCGACCAACGGCGCCCCCACCTTCTGGGCGATGTGCCGGGCCTGCACCTTGTCGCCGAGGGCGTCGATGGCGGCGGGTGGCGGGCCGATCCAGATCAGGCCGGCGTCGATGACCGCCTGCGCGAAGGCCGCGTTCTCGGCGAGGAAGCCGTACCCGGGGTGCACACCGTCCGCGCCGGTACGGCGGGCGACGTCGAGGATCTTCTCGATGTCGAGGTAGGTCTCCGCCGGGGAGGCCCCGCCGAGCGCGTACGCCTCGTCGGCCATCCGGACGAAAAGGGCGTCGCGGTCCTGGTCCGCGTAGACCGCCACGCTGCCGATGGCGGCGTCCTTGCACGCGCGGACGACGCGTACGGCGATCTCACCGCGGTTGGCGACGAGCACCTTACGCAGGACGGGAGAGTTGCTCACTGAAGTCCTCCAAGCTTCCAGCTCGAGTCGCGCCAGCCCCCGGGACCGGCGACGACGGGCCGGCGGAGCATGTGGTGGCGGGCGGCCCAGCGACGTTGCGGGGTGGGCACGGCGGCCGCCCCGGCCCCCGTGCCCACCCCGCAACG
>NZ_JADDIL010000054.1:0-69252 GCF_020826795.1 Microtetraspora sp. AC03309
CCCCGTGAGCACATGAACCCGCGGCCCGCTCCCCCGCCGCTCCGCCCCTTCTTCCGGCTGTCTTCGGACTGTCTTCCGACTGCTGACACGCTCGTGAGCTGTGGGACGATTCAGAGGTTTCAGAGGAGGAGGGCTGGTGGAGGCAGGGCATCGTGTGGCGGGCAGATATCACCTGCTCGAACCCATCGGCCGGGGCGGCATGGGGGTCGTGTGGCGTGCTCACGATGAGCTGCTCGACCGTGCGGTGGCCGTCAAGGAGGTTCTCTACCAGCCGATGACCGAGGAGGACCGGGCGGCGTTCAACCGCCGGACCATCCGCGAGGCACGGGCCGCCGGCCGGATCTCCCACCCCAACGTCGTGGTCGTCCACGACGTGATCGAGGAGGACGGCCGCCCCTGGATCATCATGCAGCTCGTCCGCTCCCGTTCCCTCGGCCAAGTGGTCCGCGAGCACGGCCCGCTCGTTCCCGAACGCGTCGCCTCCATCGGCCTCCAGGTGCTCGACGCCCTGTGCACGGCGCACGCCTCCGGGATCCTGCACCGCGACGTCAAGCCGGAGAACGTGCTGCTCACCGAGGACGGCCGGGTGGTCCTCACCGACTTCGGCATCGCGACCATGTCGGAGGAGGCCGGGCTGACCATGACCGGCGTCGTCACCGGCACCCCGGCGTTCCTGCCCCCGGAGCGGCTCAACGGTGACCCCGCGACCCCCGAATCCGACCTCTGGTCGCTCGGCGCGACCATCTACGCCGCTGTGGAGGGCAGAGCGCCCTTCGACCGGACCTCGCCCATCGCCACCATGGCGGCCGTACTGCACAACGACCCCGATCCGGCCAGGCGCGCCGGGCCGCTCACCCCCGTGATCGACGGCCTCCTCATCAAGGACCCCACGCGACGGATCGACGCCGTGGAAGTCTCCGCGATGCTCCACGCGGTGGCCACCGGAACGGCAGCCGCCCGCGACCGCCACGCCGGACACCGGCCCGAGCCGTTCCCTCTGGCCGCGGCCTCACCGGACTCCGGAGCCGGTCCGCACGCTCCCGGTGCCGCTTTCGGTACGGCTACGCCCCCCTCGACCGGCGCCCACGCCGTCGGCCTCCCCGGATCCGGTGTCCCCGGGCCCGACGGTTACGGACCCGGCGTCCCCGGGCCCGACGGTTACGGACCCGGCGGTTACGGACCTGGCGGTTATGGACCCCAGAGCCACGGGTCCGGCGGCCACGGCTTCGCCGTCCCGGGGGTGACCGGTCCCGGGTCCGCTCAGGGGGTCGGCAACCACAACGGCCTTCAGGGACAGGGCGCCCCCGGCGGCGCATATGGAGCCGCCGGTCCCGGGCTCGCATATGGAGCCGCCGGTCCCGGGCTCGCATATGGAGCCGCCGGTCCCGCGGGCGTGCACGGGATGGGCACCGTTCCGCCCTGGAGCGGCGCACCGACCGGCGGCCCGCCCCAGCCGCCCGCGCCGCCGCAGTCCGGGCGGCGCTCGTCCGCGACACGGATGGTCCTGGTCATCCTTCTCCCGGTACTGCTCGCCGGTGCCGGGGTCGGTGGCTGGTACGGCTATCAGGCCCTCACGGCGGATGCCGGCGGCGGGCCGTCGCCAGCCGAGTCATCTGGGTCGTCCGGGTCGTCCTCTGGGACATCTGGGACATCTGGGACGTCGTCTCCCGCCCCGTCCGCGAAGCCGTCTACCGGCAGCGGATCTCCCGTCCCGTCGGCGTCACCGTCTTCCGCGAGCAGGCTGCCGCGCGGGTGGGCGATGCGCGACGACAAGCTGGGCTTCTCCATCGCGGTTCCCCAGAACTGGACGGAGGAACGGGGAGCGACGCGAGTACGGTTCCAATCTCCCACGTCCAGGACCACCTATCTGGTGGTCGACTTCACGCGCTGGGTCGACACCGACCAGGATCCGATGCTCCACGCTCAGCAACTGTCGGAGAATCCCAAGACCACGAGCGCCTTCCCCGGCTATCAGCGGCTCGGCCTGCGGTCGGTGGTCTTCCAGAGACTTCCCGCCGCCGACTGGGAGTTCACCTGGCAATCGGATCAGGGCACGGTGCACGCCCTCGACCGCTCCTTCGTCACCACCGACAAGCGGGACGTCGCGATCTACTGGCAGACCTCCGACAGCCGATGGGCTCAGGAGGGGCAGTCCTACTTCACCTGGTTCACCAGGACGTTCCGGTCCGGCCGGTAACGCTCGCCCTCACCGCGACCGGTCCGGCCGGTAACGCTCGCCCTCACCGCGACCGGTCCGGCCGCACCGCCCCGTGATCGCGTCGTCCGGCACGCTCAACGCCGGCACGCGGCCACGTGACAGAGCACCCGCCGAAATCGGAGCGGTCCATGGCTGGCGGAACGCGGCCGCGCGTGTGCATCGTTGACCATGAGCGATCCTCTGCACGAACGCGACCAGGCCGCCGCGGCGCTGGACATGGTGGCCAAGGCCGCCGGTCCCTACCTCGACTCGCTCGGCGACCGTCCCGTTCACGACCACCGCGCGGACATCCTTCTCGACCTGCTCGACGGCTCGCTTCCGGAGCACGGAGAGGGCACCCTCGACAGCGTCGAGCTGCTGCTGCGCGTCGGTACCGAGGCGGCGACCCACTCCTCGGGCCCCCGTTTCTTCCACTTCATCGTCGGAGGCTCGACGCCGGCGGCCCAGGCGGGCGACTGGGTGACCTCGCTGCTGGACCAAGCCGGCGGGCTCTGGCTGACCTCGCCGTTCGCCGCCCGGGCGGAGACCGTCGCGCTGCGGTGGCTGAAAGACCTGTTCGGACTGCCGCAGTCCTACGGCGGCGTGCTGACCCCGAGCGCGACCTTCGCCAACCTCACCGGGCTGGCCTGCGCACGACAGTGGTGGGGCGAGTGTCACGGCCGTGACGTGGCGGCCGACGGGCTCGCCGGACTGCCGCCGATGCCGGTGCTGGCCGGAGGCTACCTCCACCCGAGCAGCCGCAAGGCGCTGCTGACCCTCGGCTGCGGCCGGGACAGCGCCCGGATCTTCGCCCGGGACGACGCGGGGCGGGTCGACCTGGAGGCCATGGAGCGTGAGCTCGAACGCGTCGACGGCCCGGCCGTGATCGTCGGGAACGCGGGTGAGGTGAACACCGGCGACTTCGACCCCATCGGCGACCTGGCGGACCTGGCCGAACGGCACGGCGCCTGGCTGCACGTGGACGGCGCCTTCGGGCTGTTCGCGGCGGCCTCCCCCCGGCTCTCGCACCTGGTCGAGGGGGTGGAACGGGCGCACTCGGTGACCGCGGACGGGCACAAGTGGCTCAACGTCCCCTACGAGAGCGGATTCGCGTTCGTCCGGGAGCAGGGGCTCATGGGCCGGACCTTCGGCCCGTGGGGCGCGGCCTACCTCCCCGCCGAGGACGACCCGCACCTCAACTACAACTGCCTGGGCCCTGAGTCGTCGCGGCGAGCGCGGGCACTGCCCATCTGGGCGACCCTGCGGGCGTACGGCAGGCAGGGCAACCGCGAGATGGTCGAGCGCCACCACGCGCTGGCCCTGCGGCTGGGCGAGATCGTCGAGAGCGCCCCCGACCTGGAGTTGCTCGCTCCGGTACGGCTCTGCGTGGTCTGCTTCCGCTACCGCCCGCCCGGCGTTCCCGAGGAGGAGGTGAACGCGCTGAACGCGTGGATCGGCGAGGAGTTGCTCGCCGACGGCCGCGTCTACGCCGGGACCACCACCTACCGTGGGATGACCGCCCTGCGCCCCGCCATCCTCAACTGGCGCACCACCGAGGCCGACATCGATCTGCTGGTCTCGGTCGTCCGGGAGATCGCCGCCCGCCGTACGAGATGACGGGGAGCCGGCCCGGCGTGACGTGGGCCGGGCGGGCTCCGATCCGTGAGACGGGTGAGACCCGGCGTCGCGCTAGCTCTCGTCGCTGACGATCTCCAGGGCGCGGGCCAGGTCCTCGGGATAGGGGCTGGTGAACGAGACCCACTCCCCTGACGCCGGGTGTTCGAAGGCGAGGGAGACCGCGTGCAGCCACTGCCGGGTCACACCGAGCCGCGCGGCCAGCGTGGGGTCGGCACCGTACATGAGATCGCCCACGCACGGGTGGCGCAGAGCCGACATGTGCACCCGGATCTGGTGCGTCCTGCCGGTCTCCAGCTTGATGTCGAGCAACGACGCCGCGCGGAACGCCTCCACGGTGTCGTAGTGGGTGACCGACTCCTTGCCGCCCGCCACGACCGCGAACCGGCCGTCACCGGACGGGTGCCGGTCGATGGGCGCGTCCACCGTGCCGCGCAACGGGTCCATGTGGCCCTGCACCAGCGCGTGGTAGCGCTTGTCGACGGTGCGTTCCTTGAACGCCCGCTTGAGGTGGGAGTAGGCGAACTCGCTCTTGGCGACCACCATCGCGCCGGTGGTGTTCGCGTCGAGCCGGTGGACGATGCCCTGGCGTTCGGCGGCGCCGCTGGTCGCGACCTTGTGCCCGGCTCCCAGCAGCCCGCCGATGACCGTGTGCCCGGTCCAGCCGACCGTCGGGTGGGCGGCCACTCCGATGGGCTTGTCCACCACGACGATGTCGTCGTCCTCGTACAGGATCGTCATGCCCGGCACGGGTTCCGCCACGGGCATCGGTGTGGCCGGCGGCGGGGGAATGGTCACGTCGAGCCAGGCCCCGGCGTGCACGCGGTCCGACTTGGCCGCGATCGAGCCGTCGACGAGCACGTCACCGGTGGCGATCAGCTCCGCGGCCCTGGTCCGGGAGAAGCCGAACAGCCGGGCCAGGGCGGCGTCCAGGCGCTCGCCCTCCAGGCCCTCCGGCACGGGAAGACTGCGCTGCTCACCCATCGGACTCCTCCCCGGTGTGCCGCGAACCGTCCACCTGGTAACCGCGCCAGGCGAGGAAGACGGCCAGGATGCCGCCGCAGACGATCGCCGAGTCGGCGATGTTGAACACCGGGAAGCGGGTGGCCGGGAAGACCTGAATGAAGTCGACCACGTGTCCCTGCAGCGGAGCGGGCGCGCGGAAGAGGCGGTCGGTCAGGTTCCCGAGCGCGCCCCCGAGCAGCAGCCCCAAAGTGATCGCCCACGGAAGGCTCCGGAGCTGCCGTGCCGTACGGAGGATCGCGATGACCACACCGAATGCGATCACCGTGAAGACGATCGTCATCCCGGTGCCGATGCTGAACGCGGCTCCGGAATTGCGGATCACGTTCAGCAGCAGCACCTCGGGGATGACCTCCACCGGCTCCTTGTGCTCGAGGAAGGTCACCACGAGCGTCTTGGTCACCAGGTCGAGGACGTACGCGAGAACCGCCACGACGCCGAGGACGGCGATCCTCCGCGCGCGGACGGGGCCGTCGGCGGTCCCCGCTTCGGCCTGGTCGCTCAGCGGCGCTCCTCCCGCTGCTTGCAGGCCACGCACAGCGTCGCCCTCGGGAACGCCTGAAGGCGCTCCTTGCCGATCGGCTTGTGGCACGATTCGCACACTCCGTAAGTCCCTGCGGCGATGCGGGCGATCGCCCGCTCGTTCTGCGCGAGCAGGTCGCGCGCATTCAGGGTAAGGGCGATCTCACGCTCACGCTCATACGTCTTGGCGCCGGCGTCCGCCGGATCATCTCCGGCGCCCTCACTGGCGTCCCCTGACGCGAGCTGTTCCTCGGCCCGGGAGATGTCGGCGACGAGTTCCTCGATCTCGTGCCGGAGCCGCTCCCGCACCTCGGCGAGCTCTCCTTCTGACCAGGTCTCTTCGCTGGTGGCGGTTCTCGTCGCACGCGTCGTCATGAGGGCCTCCCGTTGTAAGGCGCAGTGATCAAACACACGAGCAGTCCGGGCAGCATAGGTCGCCCGAAACGGCCCGGCAATCGACGCGCCGGGCGCTTTACCTGCCCCATAAGCGAACGATGCACCTGTTCCTCAGGCGAACGGGACACCCGCCCCGCGAGCGAATTCCACCCGTGTGCGGACGGCTCACCCGGCCCGCAGGCGAGCGGCGCGTTCCGCGATCTCCTCATCGTTCCCCTCGATGTCCACGACCTTGTCGCGACTTGTCGTACCCGTGACAAGCCGGACCGCGCCCCGCGACACCCCGAAAGCGGAGGCGACGGCCCTCAGGGCCGCCTCCGTCGCCTTTCCGTCCACCGCGCGGGCGCACACCCTGACAACAATCGCGGTGTCTCCGTATGTTCCGCCCACGCCCTCGCGAGCGGAACCCGGCTTCACCCTGATCGACAGCCGCATTTCGGGAAGCCCCTATCGTGTCTCTGCGTTATCGTTTTAGTTTGCAAGGCGCTGATGGGGACGAGTACCTCCGTACCCACTCGCAGGAGCGACCCGGGGACGGTGCGAGCCCGGGGCGAGCCGCGGAGAGAAGATCACCCCGGAGCCGCCGGAAGAAAGGCCCACAGCCGAGTAGACCCGGCCGCGACACGAATGAGAGGGCCCGCCCACGAGGCGGGTCAAGAAGGGTGGTACCGCGGAGCCGTCCGGCTTCGTCCCTTCACGCCATGTCAGTCACGCGTGGAGGTCCCGCCCGACGATGTCTTCCCACTACTTCTGCTCTCTTCCCGCGCAGGTGGACCTGCCGGCCCTCGAACGCGAGGTCCTCGAACGCTGGCGGGAAGGGAAGGTATTCGAACGCTCTCTCGAACAGAACGCCGGCGGCCCGTCCTGGGTCTTCTTCGAGGGTCCGCCCACCGCGAACGGCATGCCCGGCGTCCACCACATCGAGGCGCGCGTCTTCAAGGACGTCTTCCCCCGTTACAAGTCGATGCGCGGCTACCACGTTCCCCGCAAGGCGGGCTGGGACTGTCACGGCCTGCCCGTGGAGGTCGCCGTCGAGAAGGAGCTCGGCCTCTCCGGCAAGCCCCAGATCGAGGCGTACGGCATCGCCGAGTTCAACGCGAAGTGCCGGGAGTCCGTCCTCCGGCACGTGGACGCGTTCGAGGAGATGACCGAGCGGATGGGCTACTGGGTCGACATGTCCCAGGCCTACCGCACGATGGATCCCCAGTACGTCGAGGCCGTCTGGTGGTCGCTGAAGACCATCTGGGACAAGGACCTGCTGTTCCGCGACTTCCGCATCACGCCGTACTGCCCCCGCTGCGGCACCGGGCTGTCCGACCACGAGCTCGGCCAGCCGGGCGGGTACGAGACCGTCTCCAGCCCCTCGGTGTACGTGCGGATGCCCGTCACGTCCGGCCCGCTGGCCGAGATGGGCGCCGCGCTGCTGATCTGGACGACCACACCGTGGACGCTGGTGTCCAACACCGCCGTGGCCGTACACCCCGACGTGACCTACGTCGCGGCGCGTACCGGCGGCGAGGTGCTCGTGATCGCCGAGCCGCTACTGGCGCAGGTTCTCGGTGACCGCGCCGAGGTGCTCGCCACGTTCACCGGAAAGGACCTGGAGCACACGTCCTACCGCCGCCCGTTCGACCTGGTCGCCTTCCCTGAGGTGCCCGGGCAGGACGGTCCCGGCGCGCACTATGTCGTGCTGGGCGACTACGTCACCGTGGAGGACGGCACCGGCCTGGTCCACCAGGCCCCGGCCTTCGGCGCCGACGACATGGCCGTCTGCAAGCGGTACGGCATGCCGGTCGTCAACCCGATCGGCCCTGACGGGCGCTTCCTGCCGGACGTCCCGCTGGTCCGCGGCATGTTCTTCAAGGACGCCGACGAGCCGCTGACGGAGAGCCTGCGCGAGCGCGGCCTGCTGTTCCGCGGCAGCCACTTCGAGCACAGCTACCCGCACTGCTGGCGCTGCCACACGGCCCTCCTCTACTACGCGCTCCCGTCCTGGTACATCAGGACGACCGCGATCAAGGACGAGCTGCTCGCCGAGAACGAGCGGACCAACTGGTTCCCCGGCACGATCAAGAACGGCCGGTACGGCGAGTGGCTGCGGAACAACGTCGACTGGGCGCTGTCGCGGTCCCGCTACTGGGGCACGCCACTGCCGCTGTGGGTCTGCTCCGAGGACGACGCGCACGTCACCTGCGTCGGGTCGCTCAAGGAGCTCGGCGAGCTCGCCGGTCAGGACCTGTCCGGGCTCGATCCGCACCGCCCCTATGTGGACGACGTCGCCTTCCCCTGCCGCGAGTGCGGTGCCGAGGCGAGGCGCGTGCCCGACGTCATCGACGTCTGGTACGACTCCGGCGCCATGCCGTTCGCCCAGTGGGGCGCGCCGCACGTCGGCAAGGAGACCTTCGAGCAGGCCTATCCCGGGCAGTTCATCTGCGAGGCCATCGACCAGACCCGCGGCTGGTTCTACTCGATGATGGCGGTCGGCACGCTGGTCTTCGGCCGGTCCTCCTACGAGAACGTGCTCTGCCTCGGCCTGATCCTCGCCGAGGACGGCCGCAAGATGAGCAAGCACCTGGGCAACGTGCTCCGGCCGATGCCGCTCATGGAGCAGCACGGCGCCGACTCCCTCCGCTGGTACATGGCCACCTCCGGCTCGCCCTGGGCGCCCCGCCGGATCGGCCATACCGCGCTGGAGGAGATCATCCGGAAGGTCCTGCTGACCTACTGGAACACCGCGTCGTTCTTCACGCTCTACGCCAACGCCGAGTCGTGGTCGCCGTCCAGGCTGGCGGACGCTCCGCCGAGCGCCGAACGCCCGCTGATCGACAGGTGGGCGCTGGCCGAGCTGCACCGGACGGTCGCCGAGGTGACGGCCGCGCTCGACGAGTTCGACACGGCCAAGGCCGGTCGCCGGGTGACGGAGTTCCTGGACGACCTGTCGAACTGGTACGTCCGGCGCTCCCGCCGCAGGTTCTGGTCCGGCGAGGCCGCCGCGTTCGCCACGCTGTACGAGTGCCTGGAGACCGTGACGCGGCTGATGGCCCCGATCGTGCCGTTCCTCACGGACTACGTGTGGGATGTGCTGCGCGGGGTCGACGCGCCGCAGTCGGTGCACCTGGCCGCGTGGCCCGAGGTCGACGAGGCGGCGCTGAACCCGGCGCTCTCCGAGCAGATGGCGCTGGTCCGCCGCCTGGTGGAGCTCGGCCGCTCGGCCCGTGCCTCCTCCTCGGTCAAGACCCGCCAGCCGCTGGGCCGCGCGCTCATCGGGGCTCCCGGCTGGCCCGCGCTGCCCGGCGAACTGCGCGAACTGATCGCCGACGAGTTGAACGTCCAGGCACTGGAAGACATGTCCGGATTCTCCGCCGACCTGGTGACGTTCACCGTCAAGCCGAACTTCCGGTCGCTCGGCAAGCGGTTCGGCGCCCAGACCAAGCTGGTCGCCGCCGCCGTCGGCGCCGCCGACCCGGCGGCGCTCGCCCAGGCCCTCAGGTCCGGTACGGCCGCCGCCGTCGAGGCCGGTGAGCTGGGCACGGTCGAGCTCGGGCCGGACGACGTGATCGTCACCGAGCAGCCGCGATCGGGCTGGGCCGTGGAGACCGGCGCGGTGGACACCGGCACCGGGGAGACCGTCGCGCTCGACCTGGAGATCACCGACGAGCTGCGCCGCGCGGGCCTGGTCCGCGAGGTCATCCGGCTCGTCCAGGACGCCCGGAAGTCCACGGGGCTGGCGATCACCGACCGGATCGAGCTGTGGTGGTCCGCGAGCGGTGACGACTTGGCCGACGCCCTCCGCGCCGGGGGCCAAGCCATCTCCGACGAGGTCCTCGCCTCCGGTTTCGCCGAAGGCTCCCAGGACGGCCTCCCGAGGTTCGAGGACGCCGACCTCGGGCTGGTCTTCCAGCTCCGCCGCGCCTAGGCCGACCTCCTCATCCTGCGGCCGTCCGGCCGCAGGATGAGGAAAACCCGGCAGCGGAACCCGTACGCGGGTCCTGCTGCCGGGTGAGGGCCGGGATCTAGGCGGTGCAGACGGGGCAGGGTGTGAGCCCGGCCCCTTCCGCGTCCGGCCTGGTCTTCGTCTCGACGCTGTCCTCGGGAGCGGCCTTGATCAGGGGGCACTCGGGCAGGTGGTAACGACGGGCACCGATCATGATCTTCACGATGTCCGTCTCACCCGGCTGTGCCCCGGGATCCGGCTGCACCACGGGGTCGAAGAAGGAACGCGACACGGGTGCCGTGGTGGAACCGGCCGGGTCCGCTGACCCGGCGCGCCCGGGATCCTCGGTCTCGGCCGGGTCCGCCGGCTCCGTGTTCTTCGTCATGCTCTCCGCCCGTGGGGCGGTCTCTCCGGCGGACGCCACGGTCTCCGCGACCGCGGGCTCACCGGGTGTGCTTCCAGAGGGTGTGCCTTCCGAGGGCGTGTTCTCGCCCGCCGTGCTCTCCTCCGCGTCGGCCGCGACACGCGCCGCCGCCTCGGGGACGCAGGCGGTGCAGGGCGTGAACCCTTCCTCGCGAGCTTCCTCGTGCGTCAACTCCTCGACCTCGCGCCCCTGGAGCTGCCGGCAGTCCGCCAGGTGGAACCGCTTCCTACCGGGGATGACCAGCACGATCGCGTCAGGCCCCAGGTCCCGCCCGGCCGAGGCCGATGGCCTCGACAGCGGCCGCGTCGGCTGCTGCTGCGGGAAGGCGTGCGACATCGGCGCCCCGGGAGGGGGAACCGGGGGGACCGCCATCATGGGGGGCACCGCCGGATGCGCCGGGGGCCCGCCGAAGGCGGGAAGCCCGACGTGTCCGGGAAGAGGGGCGTGTCCGGGCATACCCGAATGCCCGGGAACGCCGGCGTGCGCCATCTGGGGAACCGCCGCGCCGCGAGGAGCCTGAACCGGTTCCTCGGCGGCACGACCGCCGGCGGGGAACAGCTCATGGCGCCTCAGCAACGCCCCGATCAGCAGGCAGACCGCGGACAGCACGCTGACCACGATCGACCACATCACGAGGAACGGCTTCGCCAGCACCACACCTGCGATGAGCAGGCCGATGGCGACGAGCACCAGCGCGGCACTGATAAGGATCACGGGGGGATCTCCGAGAAGCGGGTCGTGAGGAGGGGACGACCCGTCGCCTTACCGGCGGTCGTTGTGGGGGCCGTCGGGGGTCTGGAACGCGCCAGAGTGCTGCGGAGGCTCCTGGCCGAAGGGGTTGGGGTTGCCCTGCATCGGCTGGGGACCCGGGGCGACCGCGTGGGCCATCGCCGGGGCCGCGCCCACGATCGGGAAACCGCCGCTGTTCTCGGCCGAGACGTTCAGGTCCGCGAGCTGCTGCTCGAGGTACAGCTTCAGGCGGCTGCGGTACTCCCGCTCGAAGCTGCGCAGCTCCTCGACCTTGCGCTCGAGCTCGTCCCGGGTCTGCACCAGGGAGCCCATGGCCTGACGGTGGCGCTCCTGCGCGTCGCGCTCGAGGGTCTCGGCGCGGGCACGGGCGTCACCGATGATCTGCTCGGCCTGGCGGCGAGCCTTGCCGAGGATGTCGTCGGCCTCGCGGCGGGCGCGGGTCACGGTCTCGTCCGCCTCGCGGCGGGCGTCGGCGATCGCCTGGTCGGCGGTCTGCTGGGCGAGGGCGAGCACCCGGGCCGCGGTGTCCATGTTGTCCTCGGCGGGCGGCATGCCCATGCCGACGGGGACGGGCTCGGGACGGACGGGCTCCGGAGGCTTGATGGGCTCGGGCTGCGGCACCATCATCTCGGGCTTCGGCTCGGCGACCGGGGCGGGCGCCATCTGCATGCCACCGGCCATGCCCATGCCGCCCGGCACCTTGCCGCGCAGGCACTCGGCCAGTTTGGCGCGAAGCTCCTCGTTCTCCTGGATGAGTCGGTCGAGTTCCGCCTCGACCTCGTCAAGGAAGGCGTCGACCTCCTCCTCGTCGTACCCCGGCCTCAGCCGGGTGGTACTGAACTGCTTGTTCCGCACATCGGCGGGCGTCAGCGGCATGTGAGTCTCCTTGGCGCGCTTGGAGTCTGTCCGGAGGGACGGTTCCCGATCAACGAAGCGCGGACACGACTTGGATCAAGACCAAGACCACAATGAACAGCACTGTGAAGCTTAGGTCAAAGGCCACCGTACCCAACCTCAGGGGCGGAATGAAACGGCGGAGAAATTTGAGAGGCGGGTCGGTCAGTGTGTAAGTGACCTCCGCCACTACCAGGACGACCCCGGAAGGCCGCCAGGAGCGGGCAAAAAGCTGCACCGTATCAAAGATCATTCTGCCGATCAGCAGAACGAGATAGAGAGAGAGTACAGCGACCAAGATCTCACTGACGATCCCCACGGTCGAGCCTCACCTCCGTCCAGTTCCGCAGTCTCCGGTCCCCATGGGCACCGCTCAGCCGGTCACTGTCCATACATGGAACTCTAGCTCTGGTTGAAGAAGCCGCGTTCCGCGATTCTGGCCTTGTCTTCGGCGGTCACCTCAACGTTGGCGGGAGACAACAGGAACACCTTGTTCGTAACACGTTCGATGCTCCCGTGTAGGCCAAAGACGAGACCTGCCGCAAAATCGACAAGACGCTTGGCGTCACTGTCAACCATTTCCGTAAGGTTCATGATGACCGGAGTGCCCTCACGGAAGTGCTCCCCGATCGTGCGCGCCTCGTTGTACGTGCGGGGATGAAGGGTCGTGATCCGCGCCAGATCGGTCGTACGACGCTCGAGCACGGTGGTGGAGGGACGGGGCGCGGGGACGGACGCGTCGCCGTCCTCATCGTGCTCCTGGGACGCCGTATGTCCTCCCTGCCCCCCGGCGGAGAAGCCCCGGCGCGCCGACTCGTAGTCGTCGTCGGCGTAGTCCTCGTCGTTCGCGTACTCGGTCACGTACCTGTCGTCGTAGCGGTCGTCCTCCACGAGACCGAGGTAGACCGCCATCTTGCGCATCGCGCCGGCCATCTCTCGTCGTCCTCCGTGTCACCGGGGCGGGTTCACCGCGCCACGCGCCGTCCGGTACTGCCACGCAGTCCCGGCCGATGCCCGGCCCGGCTTCCTCCCCTTCATGCCTTCTAGGTCCCTGTCGGAAGGCCAGGGCGGTAGCCGTACCCCCGTGGAGCTCACCGCTGATCGACCTCTACCTGAATGCGGACGCCAAGGTCCACTTGGGGGACATTACCTGACGAAGGGCTTCCTGCGGCCGAGCAACGCCGTACCGACACGCAGGTGTGTCGCGCCGTTCGCGATCGCCTCGTCGAGGTCCCCGCTCATACCCGCCGATATGACGTCCGCGCCGGGGTGTTCCTCCCGTACGGCCCGCGCCGTCCGGGCCAGGCGGGCGAACGCCGGGCCCGGCTCCTCTCCCAGCGGCGCGACGGCCATGACACCGCGAAGCCGCAGGTTGTCGGCTCGGGCGATGGCGGCGGCCAGGTCGGGAACCGCCGCCGGAACGACGCCGCCGCGCTCGGCGACTCCTCCGGAATCAGGCGGCGCGGTGTCCAGCGACACCTGGATGAGGCAGCCGATCTCCCGGCCGGCCTTCACCGCCTCGCGGCTCAACGCGTCCACCAGCCGGGGACGGTCCACAGAGTGGACCAGGTCGGCGTACGCGACCACGGAGCGGACCTTGTTGGTCTGCAACTGGCCGATGAAGTGCCAGGTGAGGCCGAGACCGGCGCATTCGGCCGCCTTGGCGGCGGCCTCCTGGTCCCGGTTCTCACCGACGTCCGTCACTCCGAGCCCGGCGAGCAGCCGTACGTCGGAGGCGGGGTAGGTCTTCGTTACCGCGATGAGGGTGATCTCGGAAGGGTCCCGGCCGGCGGCACGGCACGCATCGCGGATGCGTGACTCCGTCTCGGCCAGGCCCGCCGCGAGCTCCTCGCGTCGTGCGTCGTTCACATGTACTCGCGTGTGGGGAGGGTCACTTGAGGAAGTCGGGCACGTCGAGCTCCTCCTCCTGCTCCTCGAACACCACCGGCCGGCGGGTTGCCGGCTGGCTGACGCGCGAGGTGATCGGAGTCGGCGGCTCGGGCGTGGGGCGCGGAATCGAGAAGGGTCCCGTTACCGTGCTCTGCTCCGAGCGCGACGCCTCCGCCGTGCTCTCACGTGAGAACGCTCCAGCGGGCTCGGAAGTTTCCGGAGCGCGATCGGAAACCGGCGTCATCGCGGGCTTGGGCGGCTGGACCGCCTCGACCTGGGAGACCGGCGGCGCGGGCGGGGTCACCGGAGTGGACGGGGCGGACATCGGCCGAACCGGGGCGGGCTGCTCCGCACGCGGTTCGGGCTTCGCCGGGGCGGAGGCCGCGGCCGGCCGCGCGGGCGGCGTGGTGGCCGGGCGGGCCGGTTCCGGCCGGGCGGGCTGCGGCCGCGCGGCGGACTGGGGCGGAGCGGCCGCCGGCTTGGCCGGCGCCGGCTCGTCGAAGCCCGCGGCGATGACCGTCACACGCACCTCGTCGCCGAGGGCGTCGTCGATGACCGTGCCGAAGATGATGTTGGCGTCCGGAGCCGCCGCGTTGGACACGAGCTGGGCCGCCTCGTTGATCTCGAACAGGCCCAGGTCCGAGCCGCCCGCGATCGACAGCAGCACGCCGTGCGCGCCGTCGATGCTGGCCTCAAGCAGCGGGCTGGACACCGCCATCTCGGCGGCGGCCACCGAGCGGTCGTCGCCGCGAGCGTGTCCGATGCCCATAAGCGCGGACCCCGCGCCGGACATGACCGACTTCACGTCGGCGAAGTCCAGGTTGATGAGTCCGGGGGTGGTGATCAGATCGGTTATGCCCTGCACACCGGAGAGCAGCACCTGGTCGGCGGCCTTGAACGCGTCCAGCACGCTGACCTGCCGGTCGGAGATCGACAGGAGCCGGTCGTTCGGGATGACGATCAGCGTGTCCACCTCCTCGCGGAGGGTCTCTATGCCGGCCTCGGCCTGCATCGCCCGGCGCCTGCCCTCGAAGCTGAAGGGCCGGGTCACGACACCTATGGTCAGGGCGCCGAGCGAACGGGCGATGTTCGCCACGACGGGCGCGCCACCGGTGCCGGTGCCGCCACCCTCGCCCGCGGTGACGAACACCATGTCGGCACCCTTGATGACCTCCTCGATCTCCTCGCGGTGGTCTTCGGCGGCCTTGCGGCCGACCTCCGGGTTGGCGCCGGCGCCCAGGCCGCGAGTGAGCTCGCGGCCGACGTCAAGCTTCACATCGGCGTCACTCATCAGCAGCGCCTGGGCGTCGGTGTTGATGGCGATGAACTCGACGCCCTTGAGTCCCTCCTCGATCATCCGGTTGACGGCGTTCACTCCGCCGCCGCCGATGCCGACGACCTTGATGACCGCGAGGTAGTTCTGCGGTGCTGCCACGACGAGGGGCCTTTCCGCTCGTTTGCGTTGGATGCGGGCGGTGCCCGCGCTGTCTCAAAACTCTCACCCTCAAGTTGAGATTTAGAGTTATGTCAACCTGAAGATTGATACGGACAGTAGGGTTGCCCCTCCCCCAGGGTCAACTAACCTCGCCGCAAGCGCCGTCCGGCGTGTCGCGGCCTGTCCGATTCGCGCGCGCGTCTGATCACTCCTGGCCAGGTTGATCGCGCGCCCCGTGAGAAATGTCACTTCACCGTCACCACGTCGGGTGAGCTGACGTCGTAACTGGCGGCCCGGGTCTTGAGGAGGGACTGCAGGACCCGTGTCTTCTCCGCCGACCGCCCGGCGTCTCCCCACGTGACCTCACGGCCGTCGGCCAGGAGCAGCGAGACGGACGACGGTGACGGCGCGCCCACCTCGCTGACGCGTGCCCTCAGCCCTTCGGGAAGGGCGGTCAGCACGGTCAGCGCGGACCGGGTGGCGACGTCGTCCGGGGCCGGCCGCTGGACGCGCAGCAGGGGCAGCCGGACCGTCACGCCCGCCTCGCCGAGGACCACCCCGTAGCGGTCCATGGTCATGGCCCTGCCGTTCACCTTGGCCACGGCCACGGGGGTGCGCTCGACGACCGCGACCTGGAGCGTCCCCGGCCAGCCGCGGTCCACGCGCACCGACTCCACCTGGGTCAGCGCCGCGACCCGCCGCTCGACCTCTTCCAGGTCGACCCGGGCCAGCGGAGTGCCCGGCACCACTCCGGACGCGCGCCGCACATCGTCGGCGGGCACCCTCGCGCTGCCGGTGACCCGAACGTCCCGCACCCCGAGCACGGACGAGAAGAAGACCAGCCACGTCGCCGCGCCGACCACGCCACCGGTCAGCAGGGTCGCCAGACCCACTCGCCAGATGGTCGCCCTCACGTCTCACTCCGATCGGCGGGCGGCGAGCCTCCAGGTGGGGTACCAGGTGCCGTACTCGCCGGTTCGGCTCACCACCTTCGCAGCCCGGAGGCCGTCACGCGCCGCGACTCGCCGGACCAGTGGCCCGCGACCGCCGCCACGACTCACCCGGCGGACAGTTCCTCGACGATCCGCGGGCCAAGCTCGGTCACGTCACCGGCGCCCATCGTGAGGACGATGTCCCCGGGACGCGCCCGTCCGGCCACCAGCGCGGGCACCGCCGACCGGTCCGGCGCGTACGCGACCCGCCCCTCGGGCAGCGGCACCTTCCCGGCCACCAGCGCGCCGGAGACGCCCGGCTCCGGATCCTCGCGGGCTCCGTACACGTCCAGGACGATCGCCTCGTCCGCGAGTCCGAGAGCCGCGCCGAACTCGTCGGCGAAGAAGCGGGTGCGGGAGTAGAGGTGCGGCTGGAAGACCGCGATCACCCGGCCGCCATCCGCCACGACGTCACGCGCCGCGCGCAGGTCCGCCGCCAGCTCCGTCGGATGGTGGGCGTAGCTGTCGAACACCGAGACGCCGTGCGCCTCTCCCTTGGCCTCGAACCGCCGCTTGGCGCCGGTGAACACCGCCAGGCCGTCCCTGATCTCGTCGAACGGCAGACCGAGCTCCAGGGCCACCGCGATGACGGCCGTCGCGTTGAGCGCGTTGTGCCGGCCGGGAACGGCGAGGCGCACGGTGCCGCGGCCGTCCACGGTGAACTCCAGGCCGAGTCCTCTCGGGACGATGTCGACGGCGCGGAGGTCGGCGCCCTCGACCTCGCCGTACGTGACGACCTTGAGGCCGCGCTCCCGGGCGATGGGCGCGAGCGCCGCGGCGCCCGGGTCGTCGGCGCAGAGCACGAGCACCGACCCGACCCGCTCGGCGAAACGCGCGAAGCTGTCGTAGACGGCCTGCGGCTCGCCGTAGTTGTCCAGGTGGTCGGGCTCGACGTTGGTCACCACGGCGATGCCCGGCGCGAGCATGAGGAAGGACCCGTCGCTCTCGTCGGCCTCGGCCACGAAGACCTCGCCGTTGCCCTCGTCCGCGCCGAGGCCGGTGGTGACGAGCTGCCCGCCGACGCAGTACGACGGGTCGGCGCCGCACTTCTGCAGGGCGACCGTCAGCATGGAGGTCGTCGTCGTCTTGCCGTGGGTGCCGGCGACGGCGATCCCGGTCCGCCCGGCCATCACCGCAGCCAGCGCCGCCGCCCGGGGGATGACCCTCAGGTTCTGCCGCAGCGCCTCCCCCAGCTCGGGGTTGGAGTCGCGGATCGCGGTGGAGACGACGACGGTGTCGACGTTCTTGATGTGCGAGGCGGCATGGCCCACGTGCACGACGGCTCCGAGGTCGCGAAGCTCGCTCAGCATCTCGGAGGTGCGGGCGTCGCTGCCGGACACGGGGACACCGCGCTTCAGCAGGATGCGCGCGATGCCGGACATGCCCGCGCCGCCGATGCCGATGAAGTGCACCCGTCCCAGCTCCTCCGCGGGGACGGGCTGTACGAGCTTGACAAGACTCACTGGTGGTTCCCCGCTCCTCGGGTCGTCTTCGTTCTCATCGGGAAGCGATCTCCAGGACCTTGCGCGCCAATATGACGTCGGCGTCCTTGCGGCCCATCCGGGACGCGGCCTCGGACATCATCGCGACACGTTCGGGGTCCTGCAGGATGGGCAGGAGCATCCGGACGATCCACTCGGCCGAGAGGTCGGCGTCGTCGACCATCAGGCCGCCGCCCGCCTGCACGATCGGCTGCGCGTTGAGCCGCTGCTCGCCGTTGCCGTGGGGCAGCGGCACGTACGCCGCCGGAAGCCCCACCGCGGTCAGCTCCGCGCACGTCATCGCGCCGCTGCGGCACAGCACGAGGTCGGCCGCGGCGTAGGCGAGATCCATCCGGTCCACGTAGGGCAGGATCACGTACTGCGGGTCGCCGGGCGGGGGCTCCATCTCGACCGTGTTCTTCGGGCCGATCACGTGCAGCACCTGGATGCCGGCCGCCCTCAGTATGGGCGAGGCCTCGAGCGCCGCCCGGTTGATGGAGCGGGCGCCCTGGGAGCCGCCGAACACCAGCAGCGTCGTGCGGTCGGACTCGAGACCGAAGTAGGACCTCGCCTTGTCCCCCAGGGAGAAGCGGTCCATCATCACGACCTCGCGGCGCAGCGGGATGCCGACGCACTGGGCGCCCGGCAGCGCGGTGTCGGGATGGCCGGTGAAGACGTGGTCGGTCAGCCGGGCGCCCAGGCGGTTGGCGAGCCCGGGCCTCGGGTTGGCCTCGTGGACCACGATCGGGACGCCGCGGCGGCGCGCCGCGAGATAGCCCGGAGTGGCGACGTACCCGCCGAAGCCCACCAGGACGTCGGCCTGGACGCGATCGAGGACGCCGGCCGCCGCGTTGATCGCCCCGGCCAGCCGGCCGGGCACCGTGAGCAGCTGCGGCGTGATGGCGCGGGGCAGCGGCACGGCGGGGACCAGCGCCAGCTCGTATCCCCGGGCCGGCACCAGGCGGGTCTCCAAGCCCTTCTCGGTGCCGAGGCAGGTGATCCCGATCGCCGGGTCCTGCTGGCGAAGCGCGTCGGCCAGCGCGAGCGCCGGCTCGATATGGCCGGCCGTGCCTCCGCCGGCGAGGACCACCCTCATGTCACTCCCTGCCCTCGGGTCGGATCGAGCGCCGGGTCATCGGCTCGCGCGGCGAGATCTCACCGACGGACGACCCAGGCCAAGCCAGCTTAGAGCCCGAGCGGCCGGTCCCGGTCCACGGGCGGCGAGGGCCTCGGCCGCTCCGGGCTCCTGCTTGGCGAACGACAACAACATGCCAAGCGCGGCGAGAGTCGGCAACAGGGCCGACCCTCCGTAGGAGACCAGCGGAAGGGGGATGCCGGTGATGGGCAGCACCCCGATCACCGCGCCGATGTTCACGAGCGCCTGGCCGGCGATCCACGCGACCGCCGCGGCGGCGGTCAGCCGGATGAAGGGGTCGTTGACCCGCGACGCGATCCGCAGCCCGGCGTAGCCGAGCAGGCCGAACAACGCGACCACGACGAGCGTGCCCATCAGGCCGAGCTCCTCGCCGAGGATCGAGAAGATGAAGTCACTCTCGGCGTGCGGCACCCAGTCCCATTTCGCCCGGCTGCTGCCGAGGCCGAGCCCGAACCAGCCGCCCGTTCCCATCGCTATCTGTCCCTGCGCCGCCTGGTAGCCCTCGCCCTGGGCGGAATCCCACACGTGCAGGAACCCCGTGAGCCGGGCCATCCGGTACGGCTCGACCATGATCATAATTGTCGTGGCGAGCACGAGCAGCCCGAGAACCGCGGCGAACAGCCGCACCGGCGCGCCGACCACCCACAGCAGGGTCAGGAAGATCAGCATGAGCACGATCGTCGTGCCGAGGTCGCGGCCGAGCATGACCAGGACCGCGAGGATGGCCACGCCCGGCATCAGGGGGACCAGCAGGTGCCGCCACTCGATCAGGCCGCCACGCGCCTTGCGCGCCAGCATGTCGGCGCCCCAAAGGACGAGCGCGAGCTTGGCCGGCTCCGAGGGCTGGATGGTGAAGCCGCCGATGTAGAGCCACCGCTGCGCGCCCAGCTCGGTGGCCCCGATGAAGATCACCATGACCAGGCCGATGATCGAGATCGCCAGCAGCGGATATCCCGCGAGCTGGAAGATGCGCCGCGGCAGCCGGGAGCAGATCCACATGATCGGAAGGCCGAGGGCCACCGCGCCGATCTGCCGCAGGAACAGGTAGAACGGCGAACGGCCCGGACTGATCTGCATCGACTCGATGCTGGACGCCGAGAGGACCATCATCAGCCCGAGCGCGAGGAGCAGAGCGCTGCACCCGAGGACCAGGTAGTACGAGACCAGCGGCCGTCCGAGGAGCTCACGGAGCCGGGCCCGCCACCGGAGTATGTCGTGCGCGTCTCCGGCCTTTTCCGCCGCCTCACTCGTCATATGTGCTTTCGTCCTCGTTTTCCCCGGCGTGACGTCTAGCCGGAAAGCCCGCGAACCGCTCGCGCGAAGGCGTCCCCTCGTGCCCCGTAATGCGGCCACATGTCCAGCGACGCCCCGGCGGGCGCGAGCAGGACGGTGTCCCCGGGAGAGGCGAGCCGCCGGGCTTCGCCGACGACGCGGTCCATGACACCAGTGTCTTGCCCGGGAACGTCCACCACCGGGACATTCGCGGCGTGTCGCGCCAGAGCCTGCCTGACTCGCTCGCGATCCTGGCCGAGGAGCACGGCTCCGCGCAGTCGCGGGGCGGCCCGGCGCACCAGGTCGTCGACGTCCGCCCCCTTCAGCTGGCCTCCGGCGATCCACACGATCGACGGGTAGGCCGCGAGCGAGGCGGCCGCGGCGTGCGGGTTGGTGGCCTTGGAGTCGTCCACGTAGTCGACCCCGCCGACCGTGGCCACATGCGCGATCCGGTGCGGGTCGGGCGTGAAGGCCCGCAGGCCGCGCCGTACGGCGTCGGCGGGCACGCCGTACGCGCGGGCGAGCGCGGCGGCGGCGAGCGCGTTGGCGACGTTGTGCGGCGCGAACGGCGTGATGTCGTGGAGATCGGCCAGTTCCTCGGCCTCGTGGACGGGATCGGCCACGAACGCCCGGTCGACCAGGAGCTCCTCGACCACGCCGAGCTGCCCCGGCAGGGGGGTGCCGAGCGTGAAGCCCACGAGCCGGGCGTCTCCGCCGCGGACCTCGCCCGGCCGGTACGGCGCGGCCAGGCGCTCGGACCACTCGTCGTCGGCGTTGTAGACGATCACATCGGCGTTCTCGAAGATCCGGGCCTTGGCGGCGGCGTACTCCTCCATGGAACCGTGCCAGTCGATGTGGTCGGGGGCGACGTTCAGCAACGCGGCGGCGTACGGCGCCAGGCTCGACGACCAGTGCAGCTGGAAGCTGGAGAGCTCGACCGCGAGCACGTCGTACGGCTCGCCCACGGCCTCGGCGATGGGGACGCCGACGTTGCCGACGGCGGCGGCGCGGTGCCCCGCCGCGACCAATATCGAGGTCAGCATCCGCACGGCGGTGGTCTTGCCGTTGGTGCCGGTCAGGGCGAGCCAGGCCGCGGCCGAGCCGTCGGTCGCGCGGTGCCGCCAGGCCAGCTCGACCTCGCCGATCACCTCGACGCCGGCCCGCGCGGCGGCGGCCAGCAGCGGATGGCCGGGACGCCAGCCGGGCGAGGTGACGAGCAACGACGTCCCCTCGGGGAGGATCGGCTCGCCGAAGCGCACCTCGACGCCGAGGGCGGCCAGCTCGGCGGCGGCCGCCCGCTGGCGCTCCCCTTCGTTCGCCTCGAGCACGATGACGCTCTCGCCGCTCGCGGCCAGGCCGCGGGCCGCGGCTGCGCCGGAGACCCCGAGCCCGGCGACGACCACGCTCACTGTCTGGGCATCCATTCGAGGTAGAAGAGGCCGAGCGCGGAGGCGGCGCAGAGCGCGGCGATCAGCCAGAAGCGCACCACGATGGTGGTCTCGGCCCAGCCCTTCAGCTCGAAGTGGTGCTGGAGCGGGGCCATCCGGAAGACCCGTTTCCCTGTCAGCTTGAAGAAGCCGACCTGGATCATGACCGACGCCGTGATGACCACGGGCAGGCCCGCCAGGACGACCAGCAGGAGCTGAGTGCGGGTGGTGAACGCCAGGCCGGCGATGACGCCGCCCAGGGCGAGCGACCCCGTGTCGCCCATGAAGATCTTGGCGGGCGGGGCGTTCCACCACAGGAAGCCGACCAGGGCTCCGAGGACGGCGGCGGCGACCACGGCCAGGTCCAGCGGGTCGCGCACCACGTAGCAGTTAGGGCCGAGCGCCGCGGTGCAGCTGTTGCGCAGCTGCCAGTTGCCGATCAGCACGTACGACGCGAGCACGACGCCGGTCGCGCCGCTGGCCAGCCCGTCGAGGCCGTCGGTGAGGTTCACCGCGTTCGAGAAGCCGACGATGATGAACAGCACCCAGATCGTGAACCCCACGAGTCCGATGGACGGCCCGAAGTCACGCAGGAAGGACAGCTTGGTCTCGGCCGGGGTGATGTCGTACGCGTTGGGGAACTGGACGCAGAGCACAGCGAACACGGCGCCGACGACGAGCTGGCCGAGCGCCTTGGCGCCGCTCCGCAGGCCCAGGCTGCGCTGCTTGTAGATCTTGATGAAGTCGTCCAGGAACCCGACGAGGCCGAGACCGGTCATCAGGAACAGCACCAGCAGGGCCGACACGGTCGGCGGTTCCGACACCGAGGAGAAGAACGTCATCAGGTGCGCGCTGAAATATCCGATCAACGCGGCGATCACGATCACGGTGCCGCCCATGGTGGGGGTGCCCCGCTTGTCGTAGTGCCCCGAGGGTCCTTCCTCGCGGATGTTCTGGCCGTAGCCGCGCCGGGCGAAGAGCCGGATGGCCAGGGGTGTGCCGGCCATGGACAGCAGCAGCGACACCATGGCGGCGATGAGGATGTTCCTCACCGGTCGTCACCTCCGAGCAGGGCCTCGGCGACCCGTTCGAGACCGGCCGCCCGCGGCCCCTTGACCAGGACCACGTCTCCCGGGGCGAGCCGCGTGGACAGTTCCGCGGCGGCGGTGGCGGCGTCGGGGACGTGCAGCGCGCCCGGCGCTCCGACCAGGACCGGTCCGGCGTCCTCACCGCCGACGACGATCAGGCCCTCCAGTCCGGCGCCCGCGGCGAGCCGCCCGACGTCCTCGTTCAGCGCGACGCTGTCCTCTCCGAGCTCGCGCAGCGCGGCGATCACGGCGAAGCTGCGCCGCCCCTCACCGAGTACGGCGAGGCTGTCGAAGGCGGCCCGCATCGAGTCGGGATTGGCGTTGTACGCGTCGTTGATGACGGTCACGCCGTCGCTCCGGTCGGTGACCTCCATGCGCCAGCGGCTGCGCGGCTCCGCCTCCGACAGCTCCTCACCGATCGTCCCCACCGGGAGCCCCAGCTCGTAGGCGGCCGCGGCGGCGGCCAGGGCGTTCTCGACGGCGTGCGCGCCATACAGGCGGAGCCGTACGGGCGCGGCGCCGGACGGCGTGCGCAGCGTGAAGGAGGCGCGTCCCCGGCCGTCGAGCGTCACGTCCTCGGCCCGCACCTCGGCGTCCGCGGACCGTCCGAAGAAGGTCACCCGGGCACGGGTGCGGCCGGCCATGGCGGCCACCAGGGGGTCGTCGGCGTTGAGCACGGCCACGCCGTCCTCCGGCAGCGCCTCCACGAGCTCGCCCTTGGCCTGCGCGATCGCCTCCTTGCCGCCGAACACGCCGAGATGGGCGGTGCCCACGTTCAGCACGACACCGATCCGCGGCGGCGCGATCCGCGCCAGGTCGGCGATGTGGCCGACGTTCCTCGCGCTCAGCTCCAGGACCAGGAACCGGGTGCCCTCGTCCGCCCGCAGCACGGTCAGCGGGTGGCCGATCTCGTTGTTGTACGAGCCGACGGGGGCCACGGTGGGGCCCATCCGGGCGGCGAGCCTGGCCAGCAGGTCCTTGGTCGTGGTCTTGCCGGCGGAACCGGTCACCCCGACCACGGTCGCGCCGGGCAGCTCGGACACGACGGTGGTCGCCAGCGCGGCGAGGGCGGCCAGGACGTCACCGACGATCACGGCCGGCGCCTCGACGGGCCGGGACGCGAGGACGGCGACCGCCCCGTCCGCGCACGCCCGCGCGGCGAAGTCGTGGCCGTCCGCACGCTCTCCCTTGATCGCGACGAACAGCGATCCCGGCTCGACGGCCCGCGAGTCGATCACGACGGGGCCGCGGACCACGGCGCGGGCGTCGGCGATGCCGGTGAGCGCACCCGAGGTGATCTCGGCGACCCGGGCCAGCGGCAACGGGATCATGCGTCTTTCCTGCTCTCTATCACGTTTGATCGGTCGACTCCGCCTCGCCTCACGCACGCTGCGGCGGCGCGTCCCGCCCCGCGTCGTGCCCGGCTCGGCTTCCTCTCCTGGAGATGGCCTCGGCGACCACCTCACGATCGTCGAAGGGGATGACCTTCCCCTCGACGTACTGCCCCTGCTCGTGGCCCTTGCCTGCCACGACCACCACGTCTCCCGCTCCCGCCCCCGCGATGGCCAGGTCGATCGCGGCGGCCCGGTCGGGCTCCACGATCACGTGCGCTCGTTCGCCCTGAGGCACCCTGAGCGCTCCCTCCATCATCGCGGCCAGGATCGCGAGCGGATCCTCGCTCCTGGGGTTGTCGCTGGTGAGAATCGCGACATCGGCCAGCCTCGCGGCGGCCTCTCCCATGATCGGGCGCTTGCCGCGGTCGCGGTCGCCACCACAGCCCAGCACGACGACGAGACGACCCTGGGTCACCTCGCGCAGCGAGCCGAGGACCGACTCTACGGCACCGGGCTTGTGAGCGTAGTCCACGATCGCCTGGAAGCCCACCGAGCCGGGAACGCGCTCCATCCGGCCGGGAACGCCGGTGAACGCGCCGATGCCGTCCACCGCCGTCTGCAGGCCGACGCCCGCCTCGACCAGTGCGACGATCACGCCGAGGGAGTTGGCCACGTTGAACGGGCCGGGCAGGGCCACCGAGGCGTCGGCTTCGACTCCCCCGGGACCGACCACACGGAAGGTGCTGCCGTCGGCGCCCAGCCGCACGTCCTCGGCCCGCCAGTCGGCCTCGGCGGCTCCCTTGGCGGAGAACGTCGTCGTCGGAACCTTGGCCCGGCCGAGGAGCTCGCGGCCGTACGGGTCGTCGATGTTGACCACGCCGACGCGGGACAGCTCGGGGGTGAACAGCCGGACCTTGGTGGAGAAGTAGTCCTCCAGGTCGCTGTGGAAGTCCAGGTGGTCCTGCGACAGGTTCGTGAATATCGCGACATCGTAGAAGATGCCGTCCACGCGCCCGAGCGCGAGAGCGTGGCTGGACACCTCCATGGCGGCGGCGGACACGCTCTGCTCCCGCATCAGCGCGAACAGCCCGTGCAGGTCGCTGGCCTCGGGGGTGGTGAGCTCCGGCGTGAACCGCAGGTCGCCCGCGCGGATCTCCACGCCGCCGACCAGGCCGGTACGGTGACCGGCCGCCCGCAGGCCCGCCTCCAGCAGAAACGTGGAGGTCGACTTGCCGCTGGTGCCGGTGACGCCGATGACCATGACGTCACGGGCTGGCCGGCCGTACACCCACGCGGAGACCTGCCCGAGCAGGGCCCGCGGGTCGGGCACGACGAGCACCGGCAGGCCGGTGGCCGCGGCGGCGGCACGGCCCTCCTCGTCGGTGAGGATCGCCACCGCCCCCGCCGCCATGGCCTCGCGGGAGAACGCGGCGCCGTGGGCGTTCTTGCCCGGGAGCGCGACGTACAGGTCGCCCCGCCGGATACGGCGGGAGTCGATGCCGATGCCGGTGACGGCGCCGCGGGGCGCCTTCGAGCCGGGTGAGGGCACCACGGAGGACGTGCCGAGAACGGCCGCCAGGCCGGAGAGCGGGCGGGCCGGCACGGCCTCGGGACGCATGGAGAACGGGGGACGCACGGCGAGAGCGTACCTTCCCTGGTCACTCTCCGGCGCGAAGGACGACCTTGGGCGCCTTCGTGCCGGTCGGCGGGATCTTCTTGGTCTTCAAGGCGAAGCTCATGACCTCCTTGAACACGGGCGCGGCCACCATGCCGCCGTAATGGCCCTTCTTCGGGTCCTGGATGACGGCCAGCGCCACCAGGCGCGGCGCGTCCGCCGGGGTGAAGCCGACGAACGTAGCCGTATAACCGCAGTACCCGCCGCACTTCTGGTCGTACCGCATGGCCGTGCCGGTCTTTCCCGCCACACGATATCCGGGGATCGCCGCCTCCGCTCCGGTGCCGTCGTTGCCCACGGCGGCTTCGAGCATCCCGGAGATCTGGCGGGCGGTCGTCTCGCTGATCACCCTCGTCTGCTTGGCGGTCGGCGCCGGAACCAGGTGCCCGTTGCCGTCGGTGGTCCCCGCGACGAGCGAGGGCGTCACCCGCACGCCGCCGTTGGCGATCGTCTGGTAGACGCTGGCCATCTGCAGCGCGGTGACCGAGACGCCCTGGCCGTACGCGACGGTACAGCGCTGGCTGCCGGACCAGGACTGCCACGCGGGCAGCAGGCCGGCCTCCTCTCCGGGCAGTCCGGAGCCGCTGGTCGAGCCGAACCCGAACGCGCGGATCGTGTCGTAGAGCCGCTGGTCGCTCAGCCGGCGCGCCGCCATGATCGTGCCGACGTTGCTGGACTCCGCGATGACCCCGGTGAACGTGAGCCGCTCGGGCGCGTGCGGGTGGGCGTCCTTGAGCGTCCGGTCCGCGCACTGGATCTGGTCGGGCACCCGGAAGACGGTGTTCGGGGTGACCCCGCCGTGCTCGATCGCCGCGGCGGCGGTGATCACCTTGTTGGTGCTCCCCGGCTCGAAGACCTCCGACACCGCCCGGTTGCCCCGGTCCGCCTCGGACACCGTGTCCCAGTGGTTCAGGTCCACTCCCGGCGAGTTCGCCATCGCGAGGATCTGGCCGGTCTTGATGTCCATCACGATCACGCTGCCGCTGAGCGCCTTGCTCTCCTGGACCTGGCGGTCGATCGCCTGCTCGGCCGCCCACTGGACGTCCCGGTCGATCGTCAGGCGCACGTCACGGCCCGCCACCGGCTCCTTGCGGGTGCTGCGCGTCATCGGGATGCGCTCGCCGTTCCGGCCGATCTCGATGCTCTGCTGGCCGTCCTGCCCGGCGAGGATCTTGTCGTACGTGCGCTCCAGCCCTTCGAGGCCGTGCCCGTCGAAGCCGACGAAGCCGAGCAGCCCGCCGGCGAGCCTGCCTCCGGGGTACTGGCGGCGGTAGGTCGGCTTGGAGCCGACGCCCTTGAGCCTGAGACTCATGATCTTCTTGGCGCGCAGCGGCTCGACGTCCCGGTCGAGGGGGATGTACCGCTGGTCGGTCTTCGCGAGCGCGGCGGCGACCTTCTCCTTGGGCAGGTTCAGCTCCCTGGCCAGGGTGGCGCCGACGAGGTCCCGCTTCTTCGGGTCCACGTCGTACGGGTCCACGTAGATCTCGGCCGCGTCCATGGTGAGGGCCAGCTCGTTGCCGTTCACGTCCGTGATCGAGCCGCGCTTGGCCGGCAGCGTCTCCGGCTGGACCCGCTGCTGGGCCGCCTTCGCCTGCAGCGCCTTCGAGTCCAGCCCCTGGAGCTGGACGAGGCGCCCCGCGAACAGGGACAGCACGAACGCCATGGCGATCAGCCCGGCGTGCAGGCGCCGCTCGGGGTTGCCCAGGCGCAGTACGGCGGGCGGCCGGGGTTGCGGGGTCCTGGGCGGCTGGTTCCTCGGCTGCCGGCTCCGGGGCGGCTCGTCGCCCGGAGGCCGGCCGGGCGGGCGGAGGCCGCGCGAGCGCATGGTCTCCTGCCGGTCGTCCCCCCTCGGGGCGCGTGGCCCTCCGGAACGCGGCTCACCGCCCTGCCCGCCGGGCGCGGAGCGCGGCTTGCCGTTCTGCCCGCCGGGCGCGGGGCGCGGCTTACCGTTCTGCCCGCCGGGCGCGGGACGCGGCTTACCGTTCTGCCCGCCCGGCGTCGCGGAGCGCGGTTCACCGCCCTGCCCGGCGGCCTTGTCGGGGTCCTCACCCGTACGGCGCGGCCCGCCGGGACGTGAGTCCCTTGGAGGGCCTCCGGAGGCGCCGGACCGGCCGCCCCCGGGGCCGGACCGTCCACCGGCACCGGGGGCGGGCCTGCCGGACCCGGAGGTGCTCCTGCCACCGCCGGAACCCTGCGGACCACGCCTGCCCGAGCCGCTGCCGCCAGGACCCTGGCCGCCGCGCCCGCCCGTACCGCCCCCCGGGCCCTGACCGCCGCGGCCACCGGAGCCGCCGCGGCCGGGCCCCGGGTTCCGGCCGCCGCCTTCCCTCACCGAGCCGTGCCCTCCGCCTGACGCTCACCCTCACTGCTGATCCGGGCCCCGGGCTCGGGGTCGGTACGGACGAAGTTCGGGGAGGATCCGTTGGGGCCCACCCCGGAGCCGCCGCGAGCCTGCTCGTCGAGCGCGTTGGGCTGGGTCAGCGTGCGGACCTGGTTGTCGAGCTGATCCGCCTGCTGGCGCAGCCGCTCGGTGCCCGACCGCAGGTCGCTCAGCTCGAACGAGTCCTGCGCGAGCACGGTGTTCAGCAGCAGCAGGCTGACGAGGCCGCCGCAGAGCAGGCCGACGACGAGCAGGACGAACGGCGCGCGCGGCGGCCGCCTTCCGCCCCGCGCGGCGGCCGCCGCGGTCTTCGGGACGGCACCGCGCCGCACCGGACGCCGCCTTCCCCTGACGACGACCGGCTCGGCGGTGACCGTCGTGGAAAGCTCGGCGTCCGCGGGGACCGTGCCGGCTGCGGGCGCCTCGGTGGTCGTCGTGGCCCTCGGCGCACGCCCGGAAGGAGGTGCGGCAGGACGCGCGGACGGGCTAGCGGTGGGACGGGCGGACGCGCGTGCGGACGCGCTCGCGGTGGGGGCGGACGCGCGTGCGGTGGGGGCGGACGCGCGTGCGGACGTGCGGGCGGACGCGGGCTGCGCCGCCGCGCCCTTCGCCGCGCTCCGGCCCTTCGCGGCGCTCGCGCTCCTCGAAGCACTCGCATTCTTCGAAGCACCGGCGCTCTTCGAAGCGGCAGCGCCCCTCGAAGCGCCGTCACCCTTGGAGGCGCCGGCGCTCTTCGCGGCGCTCGCTCCCCTGGCACCGCCGGTGGCCTTCGCGGCATCGGTGGCGGTGGCGCCACGGCCGCCCGGCCGCACCGGCGGGTCGGCCGGAGGAACGGCGCGCGCCGCCGAGGCGGGCCTGCGGGTCCCGCTCGCGGGCGGGTCCACGGCCTCCCCTCCGCGGATCTGCCGCCCGTCGCGCCCGTTCTGCGCGCGGCCGGCGGCGTTCGCCGCCGTGCGCCCCCTGGCGGGAACACGTCGCGCCGACTGCCGGTTCTCCTGCTCTGTCCTCATCCCTGGCGGATCCTCTCTGCCGCCCGCAACCGGGCCGACGCCGCCCGCGGGTTGCGGGCCACCTCGTCTTCGTCCGGGAGCTCCGCTCCCCTCGTCAGAAGGCGGAACCGGGGCTGGTGAGCCTCTAGCGGGACGGGCAGCCCGGGTGGGCTGGTGTCCCTGGTTCGCGCCGCGAGGACCTGCTTGGTGAGCCGATCCTCCAAGGAGTGGTAGGCGAGCACGACCACGCGCCCGCCCAGCGCGAGCGCGTCGAGGGCGGCGGGCAGTGCCCGCTCGAGAGCGGTGAGCTCCTCGTTCACCTCGATGCGCAAGGCCTGGAAAGTCCTTTTCGCGGGGTTGCCCCCAGTACGCCGGGTCGCGGCGGGGATCGCCGCCCTGACCAGCTCGGCGAGCTGCTTGGTGGAGGTGATCGGCCGCTTGGACCGTTCCTTGACGATCAGGCTCGCCACGCGCGAGGCGAAGCGTTCCTCGCCGTAGTCGCGCAGGATGCGGGCCAGGTCCGCCGCGGAGTAGGTGTTGACGACCAGCTCCGCGGTGAGCTCCTGGTCCCGGTCCATCCTCATGTCGAGGGGGGCGTCGTAGGAGTACGCGAAGCCACGCTCCGCCTCGTCGAGTTGCGGTGAGGAGACGCCGAGGTCGAACAGGACGCCGTCGACTTTGGGCCGTCCGATGCGGTCCAGGACGTCGGCCAGCTCGTCGGAGACCGCGCGCACGATGGTGGTGCGCTCCGCGTAGGGCGCGAGGCGCGCGGTGGACCGCTCGATGGCGGTCGGGTCGCGGTCGATGCCGACGAGGTGGAGGGAGGGGTGGGCGGCGAGCAGTGCCTGCGCGTGTCCGCCCAGGCCGAGGTTCGCGTCGACGACCACTGGATCCGGCCCGGACAACGCCGGCGCCAACAGATCCAGAACGCGATCGAGCATGACCGGAACGTGACCGGACGTCTGCTCGGAGAACTCCGACAACGCTGTAACCCCCATAAAAGCTGCCGCTGCAAAGCTCGCGGATGTGCGGCTGCCGTCGGTGATCTTCTTCTGGATCCCCCACCCAAAGGACCGGTTCCGGCGGGGAACCGACCCGCCCGGCCAGGTCCCCATCCGCGTCGCCTTCCGCGGAACCTGACACCGGGGAAGGTGCATCAGGTGCCGCCGGGAGCGGGTGGAGACCTCGCCGAACGTCACCGACGGGTCTTTCCTGGTCTCACGCGTCGGCGAAAGACCAGCTGTCACGAATTCACAGGACTCCGGGCAACACCTCCTCGGAAAGATCGGAGAACGCCTGCTCCTGATCCGCCAGGTAGGCCTCCCAGGCCGCGGCGTCCCAGATCTCCAGGCGGGTGTTGGCTCCGATGACGGCGCAGTCACGTTCCAGGCCGGCGTATTGCCGCAGGCTCGGGGGAATCGTGATCCGTCCCTGCTTGTCCGGCGTCTCGTCGGACGCGCTCGCGAAGAAGACCCGGCTGTAGTCCCGGACCGCCTTGGCGGTCACCGGCGCGGTGCGCAGAGCCTCGGTGATGCGCTGGAACTCCTCTACGGGGAAGACGTAGAGGCAGCGCTCCTGGCCCTTGGTGATCACAAGACCCTCCGCCAGCTCCTCGCGATACTTCGCCGGCAGGAACAGCCGTCCTTTGTCGTCCAGACGCGGTTGGTGGGTGCCGAGGAACACCGGCTCCACCTCCCGTGCCTTGCGGAGCGCTCAGCGCTTTCGCCCCTGCCCTCCACTGCGCACCACCATACTCCACTTCTCCCCACCGTCAACTGATTCCGGCCCTCCAAGCGCCGTATTTCCTTCGCATTTCCGCAGGTCAATTGAGGTGGTGCGGAGTGGGGCGCCCCGGAGCGCCGAGCCCCTCTCGTGGGCGTGTCGGAACGGGCCTCCGGGCGCCCGCAAGCCCGGCGCGGGCGGGCTTTCCTCGTACGGCCGCCGCCGGGTGGAGGAAAGTGGAGCAGTTATGTCACGGGATTCGGACGGGCACGCGACCTCAACGAGAAACGAACTCATAACACTATGGGCAGTTCAACCGGATTTCTGGACAAAGTCGCCCGCGAACCTGAGGCGTCATAAGGTCGGTACGCAGAATGGATAAGGAACGCCAAACGCCCCATTCAGGGGGGCACTTCCTCATGGAGGCCAGGTGGCAGTAACTTCCGACGTCGCCCCCGACGCTGGCAACCGGCTGGACGACCTGGTCGACGTCGCGCATCGGATCCGCCGGGCGATCGAATCGGTGGTCGAGGGCAAGTCCGACGTTGTCCGTCTCACTCTCACCGTTCTCCTCGCGGAGGGCCACCTGCTCATTGAGGACGTGCCGGGAGTCGGTAAGACGATGCTGGCGAAGGCGCTGGCACGATCCATTGACTGCCCCGTCAGGCGCGTGCAGTTCACCCCCGATCTGCTGCCGAGCGACATCACCGGTGTCAGCGCGTACAACCAGCAGACCCGGGAGTTCGAATTCAAGCCCGGGCCGATCTTCGCCAACATCGTGGTCGGCGATGAGATCAACCGCGCCTCCCCCAAGACGCAGTCCGCGCTGCTGGAGTGCATGGAAGAGCATCAGGTCACGGTGGACGGCGTCACCTATGAGCTCGAGTCGCCCTTCATGGTGATCGCGACGCAGAACCCGATCGAGATGGAGGGCACCTATCCGCTCCCCGAGGCGCAACGGGACCGCTTCACCGCGAAGATCGCGATGGGCTACCCCGAGCCGACGGCCGAGCTGGAGATGCTCGACGTGCACGGCGCCTCCCAGCCTCTCGGCAAGCTGGAGCCGGTGGCCACGACCGCCGAGGTGCACGCGCTCATCGAGGCGGTCCGCGCGGTCTACGTCTCCCAGGCGGTGAAGAAATACGCCGTCGACCTGGTCACCGCGACCCGGCGCTCCCCGGACCTGCGCCTGGGCGCCTCTCCGCGCGCCACCCTTCACCTGGTGCGCGGTGCCAGAGCGCACGCGGCGCTCGCCGGTCGGGACTACGTGATCCCGGACGACCTGCAGGAGCTGGCGGTGCCCGTGCTCGCGCACCGGCTGCTGCCCAGCCTCGAGGCGCAGGGACAGCGCCGCCATCCGGAGCAGGTTCTGGCCGAGCTGGTACGCCGCGTCCCCGTGCCGGACACGAACTGACGTCCTTCCCGGGCCGGAGGCTTCGGGCCCCCGCCCCGGGAGAGTTCAAGGCCCCGGGAGAGTTCAAGGAGATTCGATGACCGGGCTCAAGGCGCTGACCTCGCGCGGCAGGTCCTTCCTCGCGTCCGGGGTCGCGGCGCTGCTGTGCGCCCTCGTCCTCGGCGAGCACGACCTGCTGCGCATCGCCGTGATGATCATCGCGATGCCGCTCCTGGCCGCGATGGTCGTGGCCAGGACCCGCTACCGGCTGACCTGTGCCAGGCGCCTGGACCCCGCCCGCGTCGAGGCGGGCACCGACAGCACGGTGACCCTCCGGCTGGAGAACGTGACCCGGCTGCCGACCGGGCTGCTGCTCGTCGAGGACAACCTCCAGTACGCGCTGGGGACGCGGCCCCGGTTCGTCCTCGACCGGGTGGAGTCGCGCGGCGTCCGGGAGGTCGACTACAAGGTCCACTCCGACCTGCGGGGGCGCTATCCCATCGGCCCCCTGTCGGTCCGCATCACCGACCCGTTCGGGATGGTCGAGCTCACCCGGTCGTTCACCATCACCGACACGCTGGTGGTCGTCCCCGAGGTGGTCCCACTCCCCCACGTGCGCCTCTCCGGCGAGTGGAGCGGTGGGGGCGACAGCCGTACCCGGTCGGTGGCGGCGGCCGGCGACGACGACGTGGCGCCGCGCGAGTACCGCCGGGGCGACGACCTGCGGCGGGTGCACTGGAGGTCGACCGCCCGGCGCGGCGAACTGATGGTGCGGCGTGAAGAGCAGCAGTGGCAGAGCAGGGGCGCGCTCCTGCTGGACACCCGGAGGCACGCGCACCGGGGCGACGGGCCGCGTTCGTCGTTCGAGGTGGCGGTCTCCGCCGCCGCGTCGATCGGCGTGCACCTGGCCCACGAGGGCCTCGGCCTGCGCCTGGTCACCGACCAGGGCCCGCAGCACCTCGCCGAGGGCGGTGTGTCGTGGTCGTTGCTCGACACCCTCTCGGTCGTACGGCAGAGCTCGGCGCGCTCGCTCGAACACGGTGTGGCGGCACTGCGCCAGGGCGGCGGGGACGGGCTGATCGTGGCGGTCCTCGGGGCGATCGACGTCGAGGAGGCTCAGGCGCTGGCCCGGCTGCGGCACACCGGGGTGACCGGGGTCGCGGTCCTGCTCGACGTGACGAGCTGGGACTCCGCCCCTGACGAGTCGTTCGAGGCGGCGCAGGATGTGCTGACGGGCGGCGGGTGGCGGGTGCTGCGGCTTCCCTCCGGCACGTCCCTCGCCACCGTCTGGCCCGAGGCGGCGTACAAGAGGAGCGCGGCGTGACGGAGCGAACCCGACGCAGGGAGCGAAGTGGATCGCGAGGAACGAGCGGCCCGCGAAGCGAGCGAGGAGCGGTGAGCGACCGATGAAACGGAGCGAACCCGACGCAGGGAGCGAAGTGGATCGCGAGGAACGAGCGGCCCGCGAAGCGAGCGAGGAGCGGTGAGCGACCGATGAAACGGAGCGAACCCGACGCAGGGAGCGAAGTGGATCGCGAGGAACGAGCGGCCCGCGAAGCGAGCGAGGAGCGGTGAGCGACCGATGAAACGGAGCGAACCCGACGCAGGGAGCGAAGTGGATCGCGAGGAACGAGCGGCCCGCGCGGCGAGCGAGGAACGGTGAGCGGGCGATGAGGCTGCCGATCGCGGCGGGGCTGGCCACCGGCTCGGTCGCCCTGACGCTCTATTCGCTGTTCGACGGCGGCGCCTGGTTCTGGGCCGGTGTGGGCACGCTCCTGGTGACGACGACCGCGGCGACTCTGGCGTCGCGGTTCGCCGTACCGAGGTGGGCGGTGCCGCCCGTGCTCCTGCTCCTGGTGGGGGTGTACCTGTCGGCCACGTTCGCCAAGCAGGAGACGTGGGCCTGGGTGGTCCCGACCAAGGCGTCGGTGCTCCGGCTGGGCGAGCTGTTCGCCGAGGGGTTCGCCGACATCCAGCGGTTCGCCGCGCCTGTGCCCACCGAACCCGGCATCACCCTGCTGACGGCGAGCGGGATCGGCCTGATCGCCGTCCTCGTCGACCTGTTCGCGGTACGGCTGCGCCGCGCGGCGCTGGCGGGGCTGCCGTTGCTGGGCCTGTTCACGGTCCCCGCGGCCGTGCTGACCGAGCCCGTCGCCTGGCCCGCGTTCGTGATCGCCGCGATCGGTTATGTCGGGCTGCTGGTGGCGGACAGCCGCGAGCGGCTCAGCCACTGGGGCCGGGCGGTCCTGGTGCGGCGGTCGCGGACGGCTGGGGCGGACAAGGCGGACTCCGGCCGGCTGGCTCTGTCGGGCAAGCGGATCGGCGCGACCGCGATCACTCTCGCGATCGTCGTGCCCGCCCTGATCCCCGCGCTGAGCCCGGACCCGCTGTTCGGCTTCGGCGTGGGCAACGGCTCGGGGCGTGGCGGCAGCAGCATTGGCATCCCCGACGCCATCGCCAAGCTCAGCGGCCAGCTGGCCCAGCAGGAGAACGCGACGGTGCTGACGTACACCAGCGCCGACGATCAGCCGCGCTACCTGCGGATCTATTCGCTCGACGTCTTCGACGGACTGAAGTGGACGGTGAGCCCGCTGCGCGGGCGTCCGGAGGACCGGGTGTCCGAGGGGCCGCTTCCCCCGCCGCCCGGCCTGGGGCCCGGTGTGGCGACGAACCGGGTGGAGAGCCGGATCAGCGTGAGCGACGACATCGACTCGCTGCTGTTCCTTCCCCTGCCCTATCCGGCGATCCAGGTCGACGCCGATGGCGACTGGCGTGCCGACCAGGCGTCCCGGATGGTGTTCTCCACCAAGGACGAGGCCGCGGGGCTGGACTACCGGGTGGTGGTGACCGAGCCGAAGCCGACGCACGCCCAGCTGGAGGTGATGGGGACGCAGCCGCCCGACGCCCGCTTCGTGGCGCTTCCGGAGCAGCTGGATCCCAAGATCAAGGCCATGGCGGAGCGGGTGACCTCCGAGGGCGGCACGCAGTACGAGAAGGCGGTCCTGCTGCAGGAGTGGTTCACCAAGAGCGGCGGATTCACCTACAGCCTGCGGACCAAGGGGTCGGGCGGCGACGCGCTGTCGCGGTTCATCCTCTCCGGCCGTGCGGGCTACTGCGAGCAGTTCGCCAGCGCGATGGCCGTGATGGCCCGGATGATCGGCATCCCCGCCCGGGTGTCAATCGGCTACACGGGCGGCACGAAGGTCGGTGACTCCTGGTCGGTGCGCACGCATGACGCGCACGCCTGGCCGGAGCTGTACTTCGAGGGCGCGGGCTGGCTGCGCTTCGAGCCGACGCCGGCCGGCGGCGCGGGTCAGGGCACGGCCCGTGTGCCCGACTACTCGCTGCCGCTCGCGCCCGAGGCCACGCCGTCGGCGGATCCGTCCACGGGCCCGTCGTCGGAGGACGACGACACCACCGGCGGCGGCGCCCCGGTCCGCCGCAACCCCCGGGACTTCGACCGCGATCTCGGCGCCCTCCCCGTCACCGTGGACCCCGGTCTGCCGGTGTCCGCCAAGGTCGGGATGGGAATGGCGGCGGTCCTGCTGCTGGCGCTCGTGCCGGCGGTGGCGCGGTCGCTGGTACGCCGCCGGAGGCGGACGCTGATCCGGCGCGGCGCGGCGGGACCGGTGCCCACGGCGCCCCGGGGAGAGCACTCGGCCGCGACGGCCGGGGCGTCGACCGCGATCAGGGCGGCCTGGGCCGAGCTGTGCGACACGCTCACCGATCTCGGCATGGCGCGGGAGCCGAGCGAGAGCCCGCGCGCGCTCGCCAGGAGGCTGGCCGAGATGTACGAGTTCGACGCGGAGACGGGGGCCGCGGTCACGAGCATCGCGACGGCGGAGGAGCGGATGCGTTACGCTCCGTCGCTGCCGGCCACCGGGCCAGGGACCGACGAGCTTCGGCGGGTGCGGCGGGCGCTGACGGCCACGATGTCGAGGAAGAGGCGGGTCGGGGCGGTGCTCGCTCCCAGATCGACCCTGCTGCGGTTGCGGGCGGCCGGCACGGGGGTTCTGGACGTCTTCGACCGGCTGGAGGGCGTCCGGCTCTGGCCGTTGTCACGGAGCGGGGCCGGCACGCGGTAGGGCACGCGCTGCGGTAGGGCACACAGTAGGCACACAGTAGGCACACAGTAGGCACGCGGTAGGCCATGCGGTAAGGGAAGCCGTCGGGCACCGCGCCCCGGGATCAGGGGCGGCTCACTCCGGGTGAGCCGCCTCGGCGGGCTCCGGGCCGACCGCTGTCGAGGGTGTGCTCACCGCTCGTCGGTGCGGCGGCGCCAGCGCTCCTCCATGCGGTCCATGAACCCCCTCCGCTGCTGGCGCCTGCCCCGCGCCTGGGCGGGCGGGCTCTCGCCGCCGAAGCCGTTCATGCGCTTCCAGCTGGACAGGCCCCACAGGCAGGTCGCCAGCATGACCACGAACCCGGCGACGCCGATGATCGGATTCGCGATGACGCCGACCATCAGCAGGACGACACCGAGTGCGAAGCCAATGGAGGCCTTCACCAGGCGGCGCTTGTAGTGGCTGCGTGGATCACTGATCCGAACGGCGTTGGCCCACTTCGGGTCCTCGGCATAGAGGGCCTGCTCGATCTGGTCGAGCAAGCGCTGCTCGTGCTCAGACAGCGGCACGGCGCCTCCCAAGGACGGCCCCATTTCGGGGAAGACGGCAACGGACGACACGGGGTGTCCGGACCTCGCGGTCGGTTATCCCCAGAATACGAGGCTGTAGACGTAGACGAAAGAAAACGTCCAACGTGGTCCAAACCGGAGGTGACGTCATAGATCCATTGGACCAAACGGACGCTGAACGAGAGAGGCCAGGCGGACCGCATCGGGACCGAAGCGCCGGATGGCCTTGTCCATCGCCTGTTCCGCCTCCCGCCAGCCCGTCTCCCGCTCGCCGAGGCTGAGTTGACGGGTGGCCGTACCGGCCGGGCGGAGGTTCTCCACCCGCACTCCGACCAGCCTGAGCCGGACCCGATCCAGCCCGGCGGCCTCGAAGAGCTCGCATGATGTGGTGAATATCTCCTTGGCGACGTCGGTCGCCTCTCGCAGTGTGCGCGACCTGGTGATCGTGGTGAAGTCGGAACGGCGGAGCTTGACGCTGACCGTCCGGCCGACGTGACCGCTCGCCCTGAGCCGGGCGGCGACCCGCTCGGACAGCCGCAGCAGCTCGCGCTTGATCGCCTCGGGGTCGTCGACGTCGAAGGGGAACGTCTCCTCGTTGCCGATGCTCTTGTCGGGGGTGTGCGGCACGACCGGGCGCTCGTCCCGACCCCAGGCGAGCGCGGCCAGGTGGGCGCCCGCGGCGCCGAACTCGCGCTGGAGGGTGGAGACGGGCACCTGGGCGAGGTCGCCCACGGTCCGGATGCCGAGCCGGACCAGGGCCTGCTCCGTGCGCTCTCCAACGCCCCACAGCGCGGCGACGGGCAGCGGGTGGAGGAAGTCCACCACGCCGTCGGCCGCGATGACCAACAGCCCGTCGGGCTTGCACTGGCGGGAGGCGAGCTTGGCCACGAACTTGGTGCTCGCGACGCCGACCGAGCAGGTGATGCCGTATCTCTCGGCGACCTGCTCGCGGATCATCGCGGCGATGGCCGCGGGGCGGCCGAGCCGGCGCCGGGCTCCGCCGACGTCGAGGAACGCCTCGTCCGAGGCGATCGGCTCCACCTCGGGGGTGATCGACCGGAAGATCTCCATGACGCCCCTGGAGACCTCGGCGTACTTCCCGTGGCTGGGCGGGATGATCGTCGCCCGGGGGCAGAGCCGCATGGCCCGCGTCATCGGCATCGCCGAGTGCACCCCGAACCGCCTGGCCTCGTAGGTGGCGCTGAGCACCACCCCGCGGGCCCCGGCGGCGCCGACGATGACCGGCAGGCCGCGCAGCTCGGGCCGGTCGAGGAGCTCGACGCTGGCGAAGAACGCGTCCATGTCCACGTGCAGGATCGGACAGCCGCTGTCGTCGGCCAGCCCGCCGCCGCCTTGGGGGAGCATCTGCTTCCGGGACACGTTCGCGATCCTATCCGAACATCCGTTCTATCGATAGGCGATGACGTGCACCTGCGTGGCGATGTCGCGTAGCACGGGATGGGCCGCGGCCACCTGCTCCAGCTCGATGAGCGCAGCGGGATCGCCTTCGGCGAGCCTGCTGGGCACCAGGTCGGCGAAGACCCGGACGCCGTGCACCTCGCCGACGGTGAACCCCGCCTTGGCCAGGAGGCCCGTCACGGCCTCCCTGGTGAACCTGCGGGGCGTCGGGTCGCGGTCGCCCCAGCGCCCGGCCGAGTCGGCGAGCACCTGGCGCGCCTCGCCGAAGTTCCCGGACAGGGCGCGGTGGATGGCCGTGGCGACCGGGTTGGCGGCCAGCACACTGACCACGCCGCCCCGGCGCAGGATGCCCGCCGCGGCGGTGAGGGCGGCGGCGGGGTCCTCGACGTACTCCAGGACGCTGTGACAGAGCACCAGATCGACGCTGTCGGGCTCCAGGAGGTCGCCGAGGTCTCCGGTGTCCCCCTGCAGGCCCTTGACGCTCACGCCCGTCTCAGCGGCCCGGCGCTCCAGTGCGGCCAGCGAGTCCGGTGTCGGATCGACCACGGTCACGGCGTGCCCGAGCCGGGCCAGTGGCACCGCGAACCCGCCCGTGCCACCCCCCGCGTCCACGATGTCCAGCGACCCGCGTCCCGTGGCGGCCATCCGGTCCGCCAGGACCGCGCGCAGCGCCTCCCAGACGACGGTCTGCCGCGTGGCGTCACGCACTTTCGCCCCTCCCTCGTACGGCTCCCGCCAGCCTAACGGCACTGCCGGGCACCCCCGGGCGGTGCGGCCGGACTGCCGGGAACGGCCCGGAAGCGGAGACCGCACGCGGGCGGTCAGAGCGAAAGCGACGGCTTGAGCTGCTTGAAGCGAGCGAGGAGGCCGTTGACGAAATGCGGCGACTCGTCCGTGGACAGCTCCGCGGCGAGATGGACCCACTCGCTGATGACGACGCCCTCGGGGACCTCGGCCGACCAGAGCATCTCGTAGGTGCCGCCGCGCAGGATGTTGCGGTCGACGGCGGGCATGCGCTCCAGCGTCCAGCCCTCGGCGTACGTCGCGAGGAGCTCGTCGATGCGGGTCAGATGCCTCGCCACACCTTCGACGAGGGTGGACGTGTACTCGTTGACGGGCGGCTCCGCGCGCTCGACACGCTCGGCCAGGACGTTCAGCGGGCTCTCGTCGCGCGCCTCCGCCTCGAAGAGGATGTCGAGCGCGCGCCGGCGGGCTTTGCCGCGAGCCGACACGTCAGGCCCGACCGAGGTATTCGCCGCTGCGGGTGTCGACCTTGACCTTCTCGCCGGTCGTGATGAAGAGCGGGACCTTGATCTCGGCGCCGGTCTCCAGCTTGGCGGGCTTGGTGCCGCCGGTGGAGCGGTCGCCCTGGAGGCCGGGCTCGGTCTCGGCGATGGTCAGCTCGACGGCCGCCGGCAGGTCGACGTAGAGCACGTTGCCCTCGTTGATCGCGACCGTGGCCAGCATGTTCTCCAGCAGGTAGTTGGCGGCGTCGCCCACGGCCGCACGCGAGACGTTCAGCATGTCGTAGGTCTCGGTGTCCATGAAGACGTAGTCGTCGCCGTCGAGGTACGAGTACTGCATCTCGCGCTTGTCGACGTTGGCCACCTCGACCTTGACGCCCGCGTTGAAGGTCTTGTCCACGACCTTGCCGGACATGATGTTCTTCAGCTTGGTGCGGACGAACGCGCCGCCCTTGCCGGGCTTGACGTGCTGGAACTCCACGACGGTCCAGAGTTCACCGCCGTCGAGCTTGAGCACCAGTCCGTTCTTCAGGTCGTTCGTCGTCGCCACGTGGTTCTCCTGAGTGCGGCTGCCCTAGAGGACGAGCAGCTCCTTGGTCGTCAGTGTGAGGAGCTCCGGCCCGTCGGCACGAGTCACCAGCGTGTCCTCGATGCGCACCCCGCCCCTGCCGGGCAGGTAGACCCCCGGCTCAACGGTGAGCGGAACCCGATCGTCTATTCTACCGGTCTTGCCGGGGCCGAGGAACGGCAGCTCGTGGATCTCCAGGCCGACCCCGTGTCCCAGGCCGTGGCCGAAGTGCTCGGCGTGCCCGGCCTCCTCGATCACACCGCGCGCGGCCGCGTCCAGGTCATGCGCCGTCGCCCCCGTCCGTACGGCACGGCGGCCCGCGCGCTGCGCCTGCCGTACGAGCTCGTAGAGGTCGCGCAGCCAGTCGGCGGGCCGGCCGACGGCCACGGTCCGGGTCATGTCGGCGTGGTAGCCGTCGACGCGGGCGCCGAAGTCCATGGTCACCAGGTCGCCGGGCTCGATCGCGCGGCCGGACGGCGAGTGGTGCGGGATCGCCCCGTTCGGGCCGCTCGCCACGATCGAGTCGAAGGCGGGCTTCTCGGCGCCGAGCTCCGTCATGGCGGACTCCAGCCAGCGGGCGACCTCACGCTCGGTGACGCCGGGGATGATCCGCTCGACCACCTGGGAGAACGCGTCGTCGGTGATCGCGCAGGCGCGGCGGAGCACCTCGATCTCACCCTCGTCCTTCACGGTCCTGACCTCCTCGACGAGGCCGCTGACGGGGGTGAGGCCCGGGTGGTCGCCGAGGAGCCGGTGGTACTCGGCCACGGACATGTCGTGGGCCTCGATCGCCACCCGCCCCGAACGCCCGGCCAGCGCGCCCGTGACGTCGCGGGCCTCGATCGGCCCGGCGTCCGCGCACTCGCGCCTGGCGGTCTCGATGTAGCGGGAGTCCGTGGCGAGCACGGCCTCCCCGTCGGCGGTGACGAGGACCGCCGCGTTGGAGCTGGACAGGCCGGTGAGATAGCGCACGTTGACCGGTCGCGTGACGAGCAGCGCGGTCACGTCGTGCTGGGGCAGTGCCGCGGCGACCCTGGCGCGGCGTGAGACGAATGGCATGGAACTCCTCCGATCCGACGGATCGGACTCTACGCGCCCGCCGGGCGGTTTCCGACCCCGTGACCGGCCGCGGGCTCAGGAGTTCTCGGCGTGGGCGGGCCGCCGGGCCTGGGCCCCGCGCGACGACCGCAGCGGCACCTCGCGCAAGAACAGCACCGCGACGACCCCGAGGAGCGCGGCGGGCACCCCGACGAGGAAGACCATCTGCATGCCCCGGGCGAACGCCTCGAGCACGATCACGCGGATGGGGTCAGGGAGCTTCCCGATCGCCTCGGGGGTGCCGAGGCTGAGCGTGGCCCCGGAGCCGGACGGCCTGATGTGCGCGGCCGTCATCAGGGACGTCATCTCGCTCTTGACCTTGTTGGTGAGGATCGCGCCGTAGGCGGCCACGCCCACCGCGCCTCCGAGGCTGCGGAAGAACGAGACGCCGGAGGTCGTGGAGGCCATGTCGCGCGGTTCCGCGGCGTTCTGCGCCGCGAGGATGAGCATCTGCATGGTCAGGCCGAGGCCGACGCCGAAGACCGCGATGTCCAGGCCGATCACGAGATAGCCGGAGTCCACGTGCAGCCGCGAGAGCAGGCCGAGGCCGACCGCGACCAGCACCATGCCGGCCACGGGAAAGAGCTTCCACCGGCCGGTCCTGGTGACGATCCGGCCGGAGACGATGGAACCGAGGAACAGGCTCACCACCATGGGCAGCGTCATCAGCCCGGAGTCCGTCGGGCTCATGCCCTTGACGATCTGGAGGTACTGCGGCAGGTAGATCATCGCGCCGAACATGGCGATGCCGACGAGGAGGGAGGCCAGGCTCGCCAGCACGAAGGTCCGGTTCCCGAACAGCCGGGGCGGGAGGATCGGACTAGCGGCCCGGCGCTCCGCGACCACCGCGAGCAGGATCATGACCACGCCGAGCGCGCACAGGCCGTACGTCCAGGGGGAGTTCCAGTCGAACTCGTGCCCGCCGAGGGAGAGCACGAGCATGAACGAGGTGGCCGCCCCGGTGATGGTGAAGGCCCCCCACCAGTCGATGCGGGCGTCGCGGTGCTCGTGATCGAGGCGGAGGACCTTCTGGATGACGGCGAACGCGATGACGGCGAGCGGGATGCAGACGTAGAAGCACCACCGCCAGCCGAGCCAGGACGCGTCCACGATGAAGCCGCCGAGCAGCGGCCCGGCGACGGTGGAGACGCCGAACACCGCGCCGACGTAACCGGAGTAGCGTCCCCGTTCCCTGGGCTCGACCACGTCGCCGAGGATCACCTGGGTGAGCGCGGAGAGCCCGCCCGCGCCCAGGCCCTGCGCGGCTCTCGCCGCGATCAGCATGCCCATGTTCTGCGACAGGCCGGCGACCACCGAGGCGGCCACGAACAGCGCCAGGGCCGTCTGGAACATCAGCTTTCGCCCGAAGATGTCGGAGAGCTTGCCCCACAGCGGGGTGGAGACCGTCATCGTGAGCAGCGTGGCGCTGGCGACCCAGGAGAGCTGGTCCTGCCCGCCGAGCTCGCCGACGATCGTGGGGAGCGCGGTGCCGACGACGGACGTCGAGATCATCGAGGTCAGGAGCGCGAGCAGCAGCCCGGAGAGGATCTCCATGACCTCTCGATGTGTATACGTCCGGCGGGTTCCCGCCCGATTCGCCACGTCAGTCACGGATCCCCCGCCTTAGTTAGTTCTTCTAAGGATTAGTAGACGCTTGTTTACATGTCAAACCCGTTAAGGTGGCCCCTCATGGCGAGAGATCGTGCCGCGACCAGCCGGCGGATCCTGGAGGCGGGCAGGGAGCTGTTCGCCGAACACGGCTACGAGCAGGTCACGATGCGGATGATCGCCGCCGCGGCCGACGCCAACGTGTCCCTGATCAATCGCTACTTCGGCACCAAGGCGGGCCTGTTCGCCCAGGTGGTCGCGACGGGCTCGACGCTTGAGGCCGTCATAGAGGGTGACCCCGAGGGACTGCCCGCCCGGCTGGCGGCTCGGATGGCGGCGCGGCTGAGCACCGGGACGGTCGAGCAGCTCACCCGCACGATCGACCGCGCGGGGAACAGCCCGGAGATCAGAGCGGTGCTCCGGGCGCGGGTCGAGGACGCCATGATCGGCGCGATCGCCGAGCGGCTGACCGGCCCGCGCCCGAGGGAGCGGGCCGCGCTCGCGGTGACGTTCATCCTCGGCGTCAGCTCACTGCGCCGCCTGCTCGGCCCGGAGCCGCTCCGCGACGCCGACCAGGCGGCCGTGGAGGCCAGGCTCACCACCGTCTTCTCCGCCTGCCTGCGCCCCTGAGCCGGGACCGCCGGCCTCCGGGCCGGCGCCGCGACGACCTGGTCCATCACCACCAAGGTCAGGTACGGCACGGGTGACGCCGCCGGTCGGGCCGTTACGCCGCGATGTCCCTGATCTTCTCGATCAGGGCGAGACGTTCCGCGTGGGTGCCCGCGATCGGCGCGACGTTGATGGTGGTCACCCCGGCCTCCCGCATCGCCGCCACCCGCTCGCGCACGTGGCCCTCGGAGCCGATCAGGGACATCCGCTCCAGCAGCTCGGCCGGGACCAGGGCGGCGGCCTCGTCCTTCTTGCCCTGGAGGTAGAGCTCCTGGATCTGCTCGGCCTCCTTCTCGTAGCCGTAGCGGCGGGCCAGGTCGTTGTAGAAGTTCTTGCCCTTGGCCCCCATGCCGCCGATGTAGAGGGCGGCCATCGGGCGGCCCAGCTCGCGGATGCCCTCCACGTCGTCGCCGATCGCGAGGAACGCCTGGGCGATGACGTCGAGCTCGCCGAGCGACGGGTCGCGCCGCGCCCGGCCCGCGGCCAGGGACGCACCCCACACGTCGGCCGCCTTCTCCGGGACGAAGAAGATCGGCTCCCAGCCCTCGGCCAGCTCTGCGGCCAGCTCGACGTTCTTGGGCCCGATGGCGGCGAGCACGATCGGGATGCGCTCCCGCACGGGGTGGTTGATCAGCTTGAGCGGCTTGCCGAGGCCGGTGCCGCCCTCCAGCGGCAGCGTGTAGTGCTTCCCGGCGTACTGCAGCCGCTCCCGCCGCCAGACCTTGCGGCAGATCTCGATGACCTCGCGGGTACGGCCGAGCGGCGCGGTGTACGGCACCCCATGGAAGCCCTCGATGACCTGGGGACCGGAGGCGCCGAGGCCGAGCGTGAAGCGGCCGTCGGAGACGTAGTCCATCCCGGCGGCCGTCATCGCGAGGAGCGCCGGGGTGCGGGAGTAGATCGGCAGGATGCCCGAGGCGATCTGGAGCCGCTCGGTCCTCGCGGCGATGTAGCCCATCTGGCTGACCGCGTCGAAGCTGTACGCCTCGGCGACGAAGACGACGTCCAGCCCGGCCTTCTCGTAGTCGGCCAGCTCGGCGACGGTCTCCTTGAAACCCCCGGCGTAGTTGAGGGCCATTCCGATCCGCATCCCGTACGTCCTTCCGCGCGCAGCACCGAAACCGAATGATGTTCCGTTTCCTCGGGCCAAGGCTAACGATTCGCGCGCCCGGCGGCCAACCTCGGTCACGGCAGGCGGGGAACGCGGACCACTCCGCCGGGCACGGCAAGGTGTCGCCCCCGGATCGCGGGAACCGCGGAACCGGAAGACGCCGCCGCCTCGGGCGATCGGGTGATTCGCGGGAGTCAGCGGCCTTCCATCGCGCGCAGGTCCTCGGGGGTGTCGAGGTCGGCCGGATCCCCCACGTCGTCGCAGGGCACGCGGGTGACCAGCTCGGCACGCGCGCGCAGGAAGGGGCGGGCCCCCACGTCTCCCTCCGCGAGCGCGGACACCTCGGCGAAGTGCTCGCGCGCGATGAGCACGGGGTTGCGCGGCGCGCCGCCGTACGCCGCCACGGCGACGGTGGCGCCCGCGCGGAACGCCTCGATCAGCCGGCGCACGGCCTCCGGGCGGACCAGCGGCTGGTCCACGAGGGCGATCACCACCGCGCGGGCCGAGCCGGGAAGCGCGTCGAGGCCCGCGCGCAGCGACGAGCCCATGCCGGTGGCCCAGTCCGGGTTGGGCACGGCCACCGCGCCCGCCACCTGGACCGCGACGGCCCCGACCACGATCAGGACGGGGTCGCAACCACCGTCCGCGAGCAGCCGCACGCCCCGGTCGGCGAGCCGCTCGCCCTCGAACTCGACCAGAGCCTTGGGCGCGCCCATCCTGCGCCCCGACCCCGCCGCCAGCAGGAGGCCCGCGACGGTGCCCCGGTCAGCCGTGCCCATGTGCCTCGCCGTCGCCGTGGATGCGGCCCGTGGTCTCGGTGAGCGCACGGCCCGAACCGCCCCACCGGAGCTGGATCAGCTCGGCCGCGATCGACACCGCCGTCTCCTCGGGCGTACGCGCGCCGAGGTCCAGCCCGATCGGCGAGCGCAGCCGGACCAGCTCCGCCTCCGCGAGGCCCGCCTCGCGGAGCCTGCGCAGCCGGTCCTCGTGGGTGCGCCGCGACCCCATGGCCCCCACGTACGCCGCCGGAGTGCGCAACGCGACCTCCAGCAGCGGGACGTCGAACTTGGGGTCGTGGGTGAGGACGCAGATCACGGTCCGCTCGTCCACCACGGCCGTGGACAGGTAGTCGTGCGGCCACTTCACCACGACCTCGTCGGCCTCGGGGAAGCGCCTGGCCGTCGCGAAGACCGGGCGGGCGTCGCAGACCACCACGTGGTAGCCGAGGAACTTGCCGATCCTCGCGACCGCCGCGGCGAAGTCGATGGCCCCGAACACCAGCATGCGCGGGGACGGCGCGAACGACTGCACGAAGACCTGGAGGTCGTCCAGCCGCCGCTCGCCCTCGGGCCCGTACCGGCGGACCCCGGTGAGTCCCTGCGCGAGCATGCCGCGGGCGTCGTCGTCCACCGCGTCGTCCAGCCGGGAGGAGCCGAGCGTGCCCGAGGCACCGTCCGCCCGGACGACGCGGCGGGCGCCGATCCGGCCCGGCCCGGAGACGATCGTCGCCACCGCGACCGGTTCGCGGCGCTCGATGGAGGCGGCGATCTCCCCCAGCTCCGGATAGGTCTCGCGCGAGACCGGTTCGACGAACACGTCGATGATGCCGCCGCAGGTCAGCCCCACGGAGAACGCGTCGTCGTCGCTGACGCCGTAACGCTGGAGCACGGGCGTGCCGTCGCCGACGACCTGTTGGGCCAGCTCGTAGACCGCGCCCTCGACGCAGCCGCCGGAGACGCTGCCGGTGGCCTCGTCGCCGAGCACGGCCATGGAGGCGCCGGGCGGCCGTGGCGCGCTACGGAACGTCCCGACCACCGTGGCGAGGCCGAACCGCTCCCCCGCCTCCCACCAGCGCACGATCTGGGACAGCACGTCACGCATCCGGCCTCCCCGCGTCGCCGTCGGGCCACGACCCGCCCTTGTCCTTGTCCGTGCCGCCCATGCCCATGCCCTTGCCGTTGCGGTTGCCGTTACGGTTGCGGATGCCGTTGCCGTTGCCGTTGCCTTTGCCGAGCAGGGCCGCGAGCTCCTCGAACGCCGCCAGGCTGTGCCCGGCGACGAAATCCGTGATGTACGGCAGCGCCGCCCGCATCCCGGCGGTCAGCGGCCGGTAGGCCGGGTCCCCCTTGTGCGGGTTGACCCAGATCACCCGGTGCGCGAGCCGCGACAACCGCTCCATCTGCCGTCCGAGCAGGCTCGCGTCTCCTCGCTCCCAGCCGTCGGAGGCGATCACCACGATCGCTCCGCGTACGTCGGACAGCCGGAGCAGTTCCTTGAGCTCCTCCCCCAGCCGGGTTCCGCCGCTCCAGTCGGGGATCGCCGCCGAGACGGCGTCCATGGCGACGCCGGGGTCGCGGTGGCGCAGCTCCGCGGTCACCCTGGTGAGGCGGGTGCCCACGCTGAACACCTCGGTGACCCGCGGTTCGGCGCGGACGAGGGCGTGCGCGAAACGCAGCAGCGTGTCGGCGTAGGCGGCCATCGAGCCGCTCACATCCACCAGCATGACGACCCGTCTGGGCTTCTCCCTGCGGGCGCGGAACCGCAGCCGGGCGGGCTCCCCACCGCGGCGGACGGCCTCGCGCACGGTCCTGCGGCCGTCCATCGCCCCCCGGTGGGACGGCACGCGGCGCCGCGACCTGCGCTGTTCGCGGGCGCTCCTGAGCATGCCGAGCAGCCGGGCCACCTCCCCGCGCTCGGCGGCCGTCATCCTGGCGACGTCCCGGTGGCGCAGCACCTCGATTTCGCTCGCCGTGGCGGCCGTCGTGTCCACCTCGCGCCCCTCACCCCGGTCGCCGGAGTCGCCCGGCCGCAGCGTGAACCGGGTCACGGTCACGGCCGGCACGCGGTGGGCGGGGCCCGGCCGCTCACCTCCGAAGTAGGCGGCGAAGCACCGGTCGTAGCGGTCGAGGTCGTCGGGACCCGAGCACAGCGTGAGCCGCCCGGCCCAGTAGACGTCACGCCGTTCGCGCACATCCAGCTCGCGGAGCGCGGCGATGAAGCCCTGGGTCCGCTGGTGGTCCGCCGCGACCCCGGCCGCACGCAGTGTGCGGGCGAACCCGGTCATCGTCGACACGAAGGCGTCTCGCTCGTCACCCGTGGTCCCGCCGTGGAGATCAGGCCCGGCGTGGAGATCAGGCCCGCCGGGAGGTTCAGACACGGCCGCCGCCCGCGCTTCCCGGGAGCGCGGAGCCCAGCAGGCCGTTCCGGCGTACGGTCTCCTGGTCCTCGCGGTATTTGAGCAGCGCGCCGAGGGTGACCGCCGCCAGGTCGGGGCTGAGCCGGGAGGCGCCGAGCGTGAGCAGCGCCTCCGTCCAGTCGAGCGTCTCGGCCACACCGGGCGGCTTGACCAGGTCGGCCCCGCGCAGGCGTCCCGCCGCGTCGGCCACCTCGGCGGCGAGCTCCTCCGTACACGCGGGCAGCCGCCGCAGCAGGATCGCCACCTCGCGCTCGAACCCGGGGTGCTCGATCCAGTGGTACAGGCAGCGCCGCTTGAGCGCCTCGTGCACCTCGCGGGTGCGGTTGGAGGTCACGACCACGACCGGCGGCGTCTCGGCCCTGATCGTGCCCAGCTCGGGCACCGAGATCGTGAAGTCGGACAGGACCTCCAGCAGGAACGCCTCGAACTCGTCGTCCGCCCGGTCGATCTCGTCCACCAGCAGCACGCACGGCCGGGTCTCCAGAGCGCGCAGCAGCGGCCGGGCGATCAGGAACCTCCGGTCGTAGATCTCGCCCTCCAGCGCCCGGACGTCGGTGACCCCGGCCGCCTCGGCGGCCTTCAGGTGCAGCAACTGGCGGGCGAAGTCCCAGTCGTAGAGCGCCTGGGCGGCGTCCAGCCCCTCGTAGCACTGCAACCTGATCAACGGGGCGGAAAGGATCGCCGAGAGCGTCTTGGCCAGCTCGGTCTTGCCGACTCCCGCCTCGCCCTCCAGGAAGAGCGGGCGCCCCATCCGCAGGGCGAGGAACGCCGCCGTCGCCAACCCCTCGTCGGCCAGGTAGTCGTGCTCCTCCAGCAGCGTGGCCAGCTTGCCGGGCGAGTCGATCTCCGCCGCCCTCCCGGTCATCCGATCGGCGCCCGCCGCCGGTGCCCGGTCCGTCCGCTGGTCCATCGGCTGGTTCGTCTGCGACACACAGTCAGGCTACGTCCACCGCCCCTCGCCTGACTGTGGTCGATTTCGCCAAACACCGGATGGATTCGTATGAGTTGCTCTGCGTTTCCGGCCGTTCTCGCGTCAGAGAGCCACCAGCCGTCCGCCGCGGCCCCGCAGGCGTGCCGAGGCCAGAGCGCCACCGGCCAGAGCCACGGCGAGCAGCGTGCCGCAGGCCGCGACGGACGTGCGGACGTCGCCCGCGAGTGCGGCGCGCAGGCCGCGGACGGCCCAGTAGCCAGGGGAGATCGGGGCCGCGGCCGCGACCCAGTGCGGCAGGACGGCGAGCGGGACGAGCGCGCCGCCGAGGCTGCTGAGCAGCATCCCGCCGATATCGTAGGCGGCCGAGAGTTCGCCCATGCTGCGGACGAGTACGCCGACCAGCGCGCCGAGGCCGAGCAGGGTGGCGCTCCAGCTCAGCAGGACGCCGAGCAGCGGGAGCGGATGTGGAACGCTCAGGCCGAAGGCGCACACCCCGAAGCCGATGATGAGCAGTTGCTGGGCGAGCAGGGCCGCGAAGACGGGGACGGCCTTGCCGGCGAGCAGCTCGGCGGGGTGGACGGACGTGGCGCGCAGCCGGTCCCAGGTGCGGCCGAGCCGTTCGGTGAGGATGGCCCCGCCGGAGATGCTGAGCGCGAGCAGCGAGAAGGTGACCAGCGTGCCCACGACGGCCTGCTCGGTGCCCACCGCCCGGCCCTGCGCGGCCACGTAGAGGGGGCGAAGCAGGGTGAGGAAGACGAGCGGAAGGATCATCCGGCTGAGCAGCGGGCCGGGCTCGCGCAACATCAGCAGCAGGTTGTGGCGCACGAGGACGCTCGTACGGGTGAGGGACTCACGCGCGGACATCACGGGCTTTCGTGTCCTCCTCGGTCTCCGCCGCTTCCAGTGAGCGGTAGAGGTCGTCCAGGCTGGGGCGGCGCACGTCGACGGAGGCGGGCGTGCGACCGGAGGCGAGCAACGCGGCGAGGTCGGCGCCGGGGTCGGCCGTCGGCAGGCGCAGTTCGGGTTCGGCCCGGTCCGCGAAGACGACCTTCAGCTCGCCGGGCAGGTCACGGGTGAGCTCCTGCTGGGTCCCGCGCGCGATGACGCGCCCGGCGCGGGCGAGCGCCACCGTGGCGTCGAGATCGACGAGTTCCGGCAGGTAGTGCGTGGTGTAGAGGACGGCGGTCCCGGCTTCGGCCCGTGCCCTGACGGCGGCCAGCAGGGCGGAGCGGGTTTCGGGGTCGGCCCCGGCGGTCGGCTCGTCCAGGAGCAGCAGCCGGGGCGAACCGACCATGGCGGTGGCCGCCTGGACACGGCGACGCTGCCCACCGGACAGGACGCCCACGGGCCGGTCCGCGAGCGCGGCCAGGTGGAGCTCGTCCAGGACGCGGACGATCTCCTCGTCCCGGCGCCGCCCGCGGAGCCCGGCCAGTCCGGCGAACAACCGCAGGTTCTCCCGTACGGTGACCCGGTTGTACAGGGCGAGCTCCTGCGGGGCCACACCGAGCAGCCGCCGTACGGCGCGACCGGCGCGCAGCGCGTCACACCCGCCCACGCGCAGCCGCCCCGCCTCGGGGCGGACGAGACCGCTCACGATCTCGACGAAGGTGGTCTTGCCCGCGCCGTTGTGCCCGATCAGGCCGACGATCTCGCCGGGCGCGACCGCGAGATCGAAGCCGTCGAGGGCGCGCCGCCGGCCGTAACGCTTCACCAGGCCCTCCGCGAGGAGCATCCCGCCTCCCTTCAAGGTCTACACCGTATACGTCTACACTGTATACCTATGGGTGGAAGGCGGGAAGAGATCCTGGACGCGGCGGTGGCCATCGCCGACGAGCACGGTCTCGACGCGGTGTCGATGCGGGCGCTGGCCGATCGCGTCGGGGTGACGCCGATGGCGCTGTACCGGCATGTCAGCGACAAGGCCGCGCTGCTGGACGGCATGGTCGGGCGGCTGCTCGCCGCGCTCCGGCCGCCCGTCGCCGCCGGGGAGCGCCCTTGGAGTGAACGGCTCGGCGCCCTCGCGCGGGCCTGCCGGGAGGTGACCCGGCAGCACCCCTGGGCGGCGCCCCTGCTCTTCTCGCGGCCCGCCGTCACACCGGACGCCGTGCGTACCGTGGACGTCGTCTACACCGCGCTCATCGACGCGGGGGTCCCGGATCGCGACGTGCCCCGGCTGGAGCGCCTGATCGGCACCTTCGTGATCGGGTTCGCCGCCTCCGAGGCCGGGGGCCGCTTCGCCCCCGGCACGCCGGACCCGCGCGGCCGGCGCGGGCAACTCCCGGACGGCGCGCTTCCCGGGCACAGCAGGCTCGCGCCGTGGCTGGACCTGCCCCTGGACCTGACCGCCGAGTTCGAGGCCGACCTGGACGATCTCCTGCGGCTGATCGAGGCGGCCGCACGACGAGAGAACTGAGGGCGGCTCCCTGCGATCCGACGGGACGGCGACGGCCTCGTACGGCATCCGCGTGGCATGACCGACCGTCCCCCAGGGGGATCGCCCGGATTCGGCGATAGGGTCGCGGGCATGGAGCAGCCCGCCCTCCGTTCTCCGGCGTCCCTGGACCTCGCCCCCTCCCCGTGCGCGGACGCGCTGCGCGCCGAGCTGATCGCGCGCTGGGCGGAGCCGCACCGGCGCTACCACACGACCGCGCACCTCGACGCCGTCCTCGCCGCCGTCGAGCCACTCGCCGGGCACGCCGACGACCCGGGCGCCGTACGGCTGGCCGCCTGGTTCCACGACGCGGTGTACGACGGACGGCCCGGATGGGACGAGGAGCGGAGCGCCCAGCTCGCGCAGGCCCGGCTGGCCGCCTGCGGGGCGCCGGACGACCTCGTCCGCGAGGTCGCGCGGCTGGTGCGGGTGACGTCGGCGCACGCCTACGAGCCCGGTGACGCCAACGCCGCCGTTCTGTGCGACGCCGACCTGTCCGTCCTGGGCGGCGCGTGGCCCGGCTACACGGCGTACGCGAACGCCGTACGCGAGGAGTACCGGGACGTGCCCGACGCGCTGTTCCGCGCGGGGCGCTCGCACGTGCTCCGGCAGCTCCTTGAGCACCCCCATCTGTACGGCACGGCCACCGGCCGGGCGCTCTGGGAGGCCAGGGCCAGGGAGAACATCGCCAGGGAGCTGGCCTCACTCGCCTGACCGGCCACCTGGGAGCGCCGGGGCGGGGAACCGGTCCCGCTCGGCCGACCACCGCGCATGAGGGGGCCGGGCGAGGGAGCCTGAGTCACTCGGCCGGCGACCGTCCGGCCAGGGGAAGCCGCTTGGGCCGGCGCAGGCCGGAGGCCCTGAGGCGGAAGACGAGCTCCCGGCTCGACACCGCCACAGCGCCCAGCAGGACGGCCTGGTCGTAGACGGTCTCGGGGACGTCGTAGTGGTCGCGGTCGAAGGCGCGCGGCGGCACGCCGAGGACGCGGGCGAAGCCGTGCAGCTCCTCGTACGAATGATCGCTGACGAGGTGCGACCAGAGGAGTCCGCGGGGTCCGGGCCAGTTGGGCCGGTCGATCAGCACGCTCATTCGCAGCCTCGCCAGGTCGGACGGATGTTCACGCGGAACTTTACGGCGAAACCCGACACCGCCTAAAAACCCATTGACCAAGTAGGAAATATGGGTAATCCTGGGGATGACCGATCCACCGGCCCCTGCGAGGTTTCCCGATGTCCGTCCTCGAACTGGGGACACCGGCCAGGACGACATCGCGTCCCGGCCCACGTCCCCGGCCCCGGCGGCTGCCCGGCAACGCCTGGCGGCGCTGGATCAGCCCGCTGGCCCTCGTGGCCGTCTGGCAGCTCGCCAGCACCACGGGACTACTCCCGGAGCGCCTGCTCGCCGCCCCGTCCGTGATCGCCACGACAGCCGTCGACCTCGTCCGGCAAGGAACGCTCCCCACCGCCGTCGCCGTCTCCTTGCAGCGCGTCCTGATCGGCTTCGCCGTGGGAGCGGTCGCGGGCGTCGGCCTCGCCCTGCTCGCGGGACTGAGCCGCGGGGGCGAGAACGCGATCGACCCGATCATGCAGATGCTGCGCGCGCTGCCGTTCTTCGGGCTGATCCCGCTGTTCATCCTCTGGTTCGGCATCGGAGAGGCGCCCAAGATCCTTCTGGTGGCCCTCGCCGTGTCGTTCCCGCTCTACCTGAACACCTACTCCGGGATCCGCGGCGTGGACGGCAAGCTGGCGGAGGTCGCCCGGACGATCAGACTCGGCCGGGCCCGGCTCATCCGGCACATCGTGCTACCCGGAGCGCTCCCGCAGACGCTCGTCGGCCTCCGGCAGAGCCTGGGGGTCGCCTGGCTCGCGCTCATCGTGGCCGAGCAGGTCAACGCGAACGCCGGCCTGGGCTACCTGATCAACGACGCCAGGGAGTTCCTCCGCACCGACGTGATCGTGGTGGGCCTCCTCGTCTACAGCGCCCTCGGCCTGCTGACGGACGCACTCGTACGACTCATCGAAAGGAGGGCCCTGGCATGGCGACGGGAATTCATCACGGCGTGACCCTTCCTGCGGGCCGGGTGGCCACCGTCCGCGACCTCACCAGGGAGTTCGGCGACCGCACCGTGCTCGACCGGCTCGATCTGGAGATCGCCGAGGGCGAGTTCATCGCACTCCTCGGCCGCAGCGGCTCGGGCAAGTCGACCCTGCTCCGGGCACTCGCCGGATTGGACGACGAGGTCGCGGGCGAGGTGGCCGTCACCGGATCGGTCGCGGTGGCGTTCCAGGAGCCGCGGCTCGTCCCGTGGCGGCGGGTGCACGCCAACGTGACGCTCGGCCTCCACGTGCCGGACGCGAAGGCGCGGGCCGACGCGGCGCTGGCGGAGGTCGACCTCACCGCGCGGGCGGGCGCCTGGCCGCTCACCCTCTCCGGCGGGGAGGCGCAGCGGGCCAGCCTGGCGCGCGCCCTCGTACGCGAGCCGGAGCTGCTGCTCCTCGACGAGCCGTTCAGCGCCCTGGACGCGCTGACCCGGATCACCATGCACCACCTCGTCCTCACGCTGTGGTCCGTCCACCGGCCCGCGGTACTGCTGGTCACCCACGACGTGGACGAGGCCCTGCTGCTCGCCGACCGCGTCCTCGTCCTGGACGAAGGGCGCATCGCGCACGAGTCGCTCGTCACGGCCCGGCGGCCCCGGCACCGCGACGATCCCGAGCTCGTCTCCCTCCACTCGACCCTGCTCGCCTCACTCGGCGTGTCCCCCCAAGGAACGGCGACGTGACCGGGAGGGTCCTCGCCGCGCTGCTGCTCGCCGCCTCGGTCGGTACGGCCTGCGCCGCGGCCGGATCAACGTCCGGATCCGCGGCCGGCCGGTCAGGAGCGTCCGGGCCGGACGGCGCCTCCGTGACATTGCGGATCGGCGACCAGAAGGCCGGATCCGAGGCGCTGCTCAAGGCCGCCGGGCTCCTCGACGGCACCTCCTACAAGGTCGCCTGGGCCCAGTTCACGTCAGGTCCGCCGCTCCTGGAGGCGGTGAACGCCGGGGCGGTCGACATCGGAGGCGTCGGCAACACCCCACCGGTCTTCGCCGCAGCCTCCGGGTCGAGGATCACGGTGGTCGCCGCCTACCGGCAGCCCCTGTCCGGGGCCGCGATCCTGATCCCCGGCGGCTCCCCCGTCACCGCGCCCGCCCAGCTCAAGGGCAAGAAGATCGCGGTGGCCAAGGGCAGCTCCGCGCACCATCACCTGCTCGCCGTACTGAAGAAGGAGGGACTGTCCTTCACGGACATCCAGCCGCAGTACCTCCAGCCCGCCGACGCGCTCGCCGCGTTCGCCTCAGGCACGGTCGACGCCTGGGCGATCTGGGACCCCTTCACCTCCCAGGCGCGGCTCGAACACGGGGCGAAGGTCCTGGTGGACGGCGACGGCTACGTCAACGGCCTCAACTTCCAGGTCGCCGCCCCCGCCGCCCTGCGGGACCAGGGCAGGGAGGCCGCGATCCGGGACTACCTCTCCCGGCTCGCCCGCGCGAGGAAGTGGGCCGTCGCGCACCAGGCCGAATGGGCGGAGGTGTGGGCACGGGAGACCGGCCTGCCCGTGGAGGTCACCAAGGCCGCCGTCGCGAACACCGTCACCACGCCGATCACGATCGACGACACCGTCACCGATTCGGAACAGCGGATCGCCGACGCCTTCACCGCCGAGGGCCTGATCCCGGGCAGCGTGCGGTTCTCCGATTTCATCGACAGCCGGTTCAACGACGTCGTCGGAAAGGGCCAACCATGAGATTCCACTGGTTTCTCCCCACCTCGGGTGACGGGAGGGCGATCATCGGCGGCGGGCACGGGCTGCGCCGCGGGTACGGCCTCCCGGTGACCGGGGCGTTCCGCCCGCCCTCGATCGACTATCTCGGCCAGATCGCCAGGTCCGCCGAGCAGCTCGGCTTCGAGGCGGTGCTCACGCCGACCGGCACCTGGTGCGAGGACGCCTGGCTGGTCACCGCCGCGCTCACCCAGGTGACGACGCGGCTGAAGTTCCTCGTGGCGTTCCGGCCCGGGGTGCTCTCCCCGACGCTGGCCGCCCAGATGGCCGCCACCTACCAGCGGATCTCCGGGGGACGGCTGCTCCTCAACATCGTCACCGGGGGCGAGGGCGCCGAGCAGCGCCGGTTCGGCGACCACCTGGACAAGGTCGAGCGGTACGCGCGGACCGACGAGTTCCTCTCCGTCGTCCGGGGCGCCTGGGACGGGCCGTTCGACTTCCAGGGCACCTACTACGACGTCGAGGAGGCGACCGTCGCCGAACGGCCCGATCCCCTTCCCGAGCTGTACTTCGGCGGGTCGTCGGCCGCGGCGGGCCCGGTCGCCGCCAGGCACGTGGACGTGTACCTCACCTGGGGCGAGCCGCCCGCGCAGGTCGCGGAGAAGCTGGAGTGGGTGCGCTCGCTGGCCGCGCAGGAGGGCCGCACGCTGCGGTTCGGCGTCCGGCTGCACGTGATCACCCGGGACACCTCCTCAGCGGCCTGGGCCGAGGCCGGACGGCTGCTCGACCAGATCGACGCCGAGGACATCGAGGCCGCCCGCGCCGTCCTCGGGCGCAGCGACTCCGTCGGGCAGAAGCGCATGCTCGCACTCAGCAAGGGCTTCAGGGGCGGGGCCGTACGGGATCTGGAGATCCATCCGGGCCTGTGGGCGGGGGTCGGCCTGGTCCGCGGCGGCGCGGGAACGTCCCTGGTCGGCAGCCACGCGGAGGTCGCCGACCTGATCGAGGAGTACGCCTCGGTCGGCGTCTCGGAGTTCGTGTTGTCCGGCTATCCCCACCTGGAGGAGGCGTACTGGTTCGGCGAGGGCGTGCTGCCCGAGCTGCGCCGCCGCGGCCTGCTCGGCGACCCGGCGGCGGGTGCCGCGAACGGCACGGCGGACCCCGCCGCGGAGGGACCGGTACGGCTCACCGCCTGACCGGCGGCCTCCGCGTCAGTCGTGGTCGGGGGCCTCGCCGCGGGCGCGGATGAGGGCGCGCAGCTCGGAGACCGCCTTCCGGGAGCGCGCCTTCTCCGTTCCCTGGATGCCCATCGCGCCGACGCTGTATCCGTCGGCCAGGTCGAGCTTGGGCCAGGGATCACCCTCGGCCAGGTTCACGTCGAGCACCTCGGCCCACTCGAAACGGTGGGTCCGCAGCGCGTTGACGACCTTGATGCCCCTCTCGTCGGCCTCGACGCGGAGCCGGCCGAGCAGGTGCAGCACGGCCGCCACCGCGCAGCCGAAGAGGACCATGCCGATGCGGTCGGGCAGCTTGAACTGCTCGGGCAGGATCACGGCGAGGATCAGCGCGCCCACGACCATCACCGCGGCCATGCCGTACGCGATGACGCGGGCCCGCCTGGGGCGCCAGGTCACCGGCAGCGGAGGCGGCGTCATGTCAGCCGTCATGGCTCACCACCCACTCGCCGAGGGCGTCGTGGCCGGTCAGAGGGGCGTCTGAGAACTTCTGCATGATCACCGAACTGCGTTGGTCGGAAGGGTCGCATGCAAGCTACTGCATGGATCAGGTGCCCAGGAGCGCGGGGCCGCGCAGGAGGAGCGCGGTCTCCAACGCGGCGACCGTGGCCTCGTATCCCTTGTCCTCGTGGCCGCCCGGCACGCCGGAGCGGTCGAGCGCCTGACCGAGCGTCTCACAGGTGAGCACCCCGTTGCCGACCGGGGTGGACTCGTCCAGCGACACCCTGGTCAGTCCGGCCGTGACCGAGTCGCAGACGTAGTCGAAGTGCGCCGTCTCGCCGCGGATCACCGCCCCCAGCGCCACGACCGCGTCGCACCTGCGCGCCAGGGCCTGCGCCACGACGGGGATCTCCAGCGACCCGGCGACCCGGATGACGGTCACCTCCGCGCCGCAGTCCCGCGCCGCCTGCTCGGCCCGCTCGACCAGACGGTCGGTGATCTCCGCGTGCCAGCGGGCCGCGACGATGCCGACGGTCAGACCGCCCGCCTCGACCGGCGCCGCCTTCGGGCGTCCAGCACCGCTCATTCCGAGTCCTCCCTGGGGATGTCGTGGCCGAGGCGGTCGCGCTTGGCCGTGAGGTACTTCTCGTTGTACGGGTTGACCGCCACGGGCATGGGCTCGCGGCCGATCACCTTGATGCCGTAGCCGTCCATGCCGCGCACCTTCGCGGGGTTGTTGGTCAGCAACCGCACGGATTTCACGCCGAGGTCGGCGAGCATCTGGGACGCGTTGGAGAACTCCCGCGCGTCCACCGGCAGGCCGAGCTCCACGTTGGCGTCGACGGTGTCGCTGCCGTTGTCCTGCAGGCCGTACGCGCGGAGCTTGGCGAGCAGGCCGATCCCCCGGCCCTCGTGCCCGCGCAGGTAGACCACGACGCCTCGGCCGTCCTTGGCGATGGCCTCCATGGCGTGGTCGAGCTGTACGCCGCAGTCGCAGCGGAGCGAGCCGAGCACGTCACCGGTGAGGCACTCCGAATGCGCCCGCACCAGGACGTTCTCCCCGTCGTCGAGGTCGCCGTAGACGAGGGCGAGGTGCTCACCGCCGTCCAGGGCGCTGGAGTAGCCGTAGGCCCGCCAGACGCCGTACCGGTTGGGGATCCGGGTCTCGGCGACTCTGGCGACCATGCGCTCGGAGCGCTTGCGGTAATCGATGAGCTGCTCGATGGACACCAGCGCGAGGTCGTGCTCGTCGGCGAACTCCCGCAGGGCGGGCAGGCGCTTCATGGTGCCGTCGTCGTTGACGACCTCGGCCAGGGCGCCCGCCGGGGCCAGCCCCGCCAGCCTGGCCAGGTCCACCGACGCCTCGGTGTGGCCGGGGCGTACCAGCACGCCGCCTTCGCGGTACCGCAGCGGGAAGATGTGGCCGGGCCGGACCAGCTCGTACGGCTCGGTGGCCGAGTCGCAGAGGGTGCGGATCGTCCGCGCCCGGTCGGCGGCCGAGATCCCGGTGGTCACCCCGTCCCTGGCGTCCACGCTGATCGTGTACGCGGTGCGCAGGCGTTCCTGGTTCTCGTGGACCATCAGGGGCAGGCCGAGCCGATCCAGCTCGCCTCCCTCCATGGCCACGCAGATCACGCCGCTGCTGTAGCGGATCACGAACGCGACCAGCTCGGGCGTGGCCTTGGCCGCGGCGAAGATGAGGTCGCCCTCGTTCTCGCGGTGCTCGTTGTCGACGACGACGACCGGCTTGCCCTCGCGGATGTCGGCGATGGCCCGCTCGATCGGGTCCAGGCGGATGGTCATGCGGTGACTGCCTCCAGAGTGCGGGACTGGCGCAGCCAGTCGCGGAACCCGATCAGAACCATGACGAAGAAGACGGCGTAGACCGCGCCGGAGACGACGAGTCCCGACCGGAACGCCAGGGGGACGCCGACCAGGTCGACGGCGACCCAGAGCAGCCAGAAGTCGACCAGCGCCCGGCCCTGCGCCCAGGTCGCCACCGCGCTGCCGACGAAGATGTACGCGTCGGGCCACGGCGCCCACGACACGTCCAGGCCACGGGCGTTGAGGAACTGGAAGAGCAGGGCGACCACGACCGTCCCCGCGGCCAGCACGGCGAGCAGCGCCACGCGCTCCCTGGCGGTGGCCGACCGGATGGCCAGGGGGGCGCCGTCGCGCAGACGGCGCGACCAGCGGATCCACCCGTAGACGGCGAGCACGCCGAACAGCGCCTGCTTCAGCGCGTTCCCGGTGATGTGGGCGCTGATCGAGGCCGCGAACAGCAGCACCGCGCCGGCGAGCTGCACCGGCCAGGTCCAGATCGTCTTCCTGATCGCGAGCCAGACCGTGGCCAGCGCGCACACGTTGCCCACGAGATCGGCCCAGCGGACGTGCTGGCCGAGCACGCCGAAGCCCGCCTCCGCCCAGTTCACGGCCGGGTCCCCGGACCGTGCGCGCCGATGAGCTTCTCGACGTACTTGGCGATGACGTCGACCTCCAGGTTGACCGGGTCCCCCGGCTGCTTGCGGCCGAGCGTGGTCAGGTCCAGCGTGGTCGGGATCAGGCTGACGGCGAAGCCCCCGGAATCCACCCCGGACACGGTCAGGCTGACGCCGTCCACCGCGATCGAGCCCTTCTCGACCACGTACCGGTCGAGGGCGGCGGGGAGCGAGATCCGTACGATCTCCCAGTGCTCGGCGGGCTCGCGGGAGAGCACCACGCCGGTGCCGTCCACGTGCCCCTGCACGATGTGACCGCCCAGCCGCTGGTCGGCGCGTACGGCGCGCTCCAGGTTGACGCGGGACCCCGGCACCAGCACGCCGAGGCAGGAGCGGTCCAGCGTCTCCTTCATCACGTCGGCGGTGAACACGTCGCCCTCGACGTCGACGACGGTCAGGCAGACGCCGTTGACCGCGATCGACCCGCCATGGACGGCGTCGGAGGTGACGACCTCGCCGCGCACCGACAGGCGTGCCGAGTCGGCGAGCGGCTCGACCGCGGCGATCTCGCCCAGTTCCTCGACGATTCCGGTGAACATCTCAGTTCTCCTTCGATGGTGCCGGCCGGAGGGACGCGGCGGCGCTCCCGGAGCCCTGACGGCCTCCCGGGCGGAGCACGACCCGCAGGTCCGGCCCGATGGGGGTGACATCCTCGATTTCGAGGCGGTGGATCTCGCCGATCGTGGCGACCCCGGCCGGGCCGAGCGCCGCCGCCCCCGCCCCGAGCAGCGCCGGGGCGAGGTAGCCGACGACCCGGTCCACCAGGCCCTCCCTGACGAAGGACCCGGCGAGCCTCGGCCCGCCTTCGAGCAGCACACTCACGACCTGCCTGCGGTGCAGCTCGGCCAGGAGCGCGCGGAGGTCCAGCCCGTACGGCGTGCGCGGCAGCCGTACGACGTCCCGGAGGTGCGGCGGCACGCCGGCGTCTTGGAGATGCGGCGGCACGTCGGCGTCGCTCGCCACGGCGACCAGGGTGGGCGCGGGACCGGAGAGGACCCGGGCCCCCGCCGGGATCCGCCCGTCCGAGTCGACGACGACGCGCAGCGGGAGGCGCTCCGGCGGCTCCGCCTCCCCGGACGGTCTGGCGGTGAGCAGCGGGTCGTCGGCGAGGACCGTGCCGATCCCCGCGACGACCGCGTCGCACTCCGCCCGCAGGCGGTGTACGTCGGAGCGGGCCTCGGGCGAGGTGATCCACTTGCTGGTGCCGTCCTCCGCGGCGGACCTGCCGTCCAGGGTGGCCGCGAACTTCCAGGTCACGTACGGCCGGCGGGCCCGGACGGAGGTGAGCCAGGCCGCGTTGCCCCGCTCGGCCTCCTCGGTCAGCACGCCGGTGTCGACCCGGACGCCGCGTTCCCTGAGCCGGGTCACGCCTCCGGCGGCCACGGGGTTGGGATCGGTGACGGCGACCACGACCCGGGCGACGCCCGCGGCGAGGAGCGCCTCCGCGCACGGCCCGGTCCTGCCGGTGTGGTTGCAGGGTTCCAGCGTCACGTACGCCGTGCCGCCCCTGGCCCGCTCGCCCGCCTCGCGCAGCGCGACGACCTCGGCGTGCGGCCCTCCGGCGTACGCGTGGAACCCCTCGCCCACGACCGAGGCGGCTGCGTCGAGGACGACGCACCCGACCACGGGGTTGGGGCTGGTCGTGCCGAGGCCGCGGGCCGCGAGCGCGATGGCGCGCCGCATGTGCGGGACGTCTCGGGGGTCCGCGGAATCCGTGGGATCCGTGGGATCCGTGGGAAACGCCTCATCGGCACGCGCGGGGATCTGCTCGCTCACCCCGGTCATTCCTCCTCGCCTGTGTCGCCAGGCGGGCCCCGGGGTGGATTGACGCGGCCACGCGTATGGCCACATCAACGGATGACGCCCTCACAACCTGCCCGGCATCGCCGGACGGCCGTGAATCGGCCCCACCCGTTCGCGCGCTTCCTCCCATCCGGACTATGACCGTCGGTCCTGGAATCGCACCAGGTCCACCGGCCGATGGCTTCGGCCGGGTCGCGGACTTCACCGCGTTCCCGTGAGGAACGGATGTCACCGCCGGTTCGGAATTTCACCGACCCCGGAGCACGCTTGCTCTCTGTCTTCGATGGTCGCGGACCCTCGTATGGGTTCGCTACCGCTTATCAGTGTGCCATGGCCGGGCAAACCGGTCCCAACCCACCCCCCAAAGGTTTCCCGATCAGGTGCGGACGCCGCCGTACGCGGCCATGACCTCCCTGGCCCGCCGCGCGGACGGCGAGTAACGCATCTGGGCGGGCACCAGGCCGAGACCCCGGTGCAGTGTCTTCAGTGTGGCGCTCGCCCACAGGTCGCCGAGCGGCGTGGCGGGCAGGCCGTACAGGCGGCGGGCCCAGCGGGGCAGCGAGGCGAAGGCGAGCATCATGATCACGGGGAACGCGGGCTTGAGCGCGGCCAGGCGGAGCGGCAACGGCGCGTTGAGCGACAGCAGCAGTGGATGCGACGCCTCGGGCACGAAGTAGAGACCCGGCCGCTGCGCCTCCATGTAGTCGCGCAGTTCGGCGACGGATCCGGGGACGTCGTCGCCGCGCAGCCCGACGACCTCGGCCGCGCGCCGCCACTCGGCCACGAACCGGTCGGCGTCGGCGTCGCTCAGGGGGACGCCCGCCCGGCGGGCCACCGAGAGGTAGGAGTCGACCTCGCCCACGTGGACCCAGCGGAGGGCGTCGGGGTCGTCGAGGCGGAACCGCTCGCCCCGGTCCGGATCGAACGCGGTCAGGGTGGCGTGAATCCGCCTGACCCTGGCCCCTGCCTTGGCCACCTCGGCGGTGGTACCGAACGTCCGCACACGGACGAAGTCGGTGGTCCGCTGGAACCGCGCCCACGCCTCGGCCGGATCGAGGAGCGCGGAGTTCTGCGTGACGCCGCGCATCGCGCGCGGATGCAGTCCCTGGAGCAGCAGCGCCCGGAACCCGCCGATCAGAAGGATCGGCTCGCCCATCACCCGCCAGGTCACCGACTCCGGCCCGAAGAGCCCGTTGTCGAGCCCGTCGCCGAGCCCGTGGTCCGGGCCGCCCGTACCGCCTGTGCCGCGCATGCCGGCCTCCCACCACGCGCCGAGAACGAAGCCGCCGGGCCCCGTACGGCCACCGGCCCCGCGATCGGCCTCCGGTAGGTACCCCAACAGGGCGATCACGACACCCGTGAAATCCGGATATCTCGGACTGCGCGCCGCTATTTCCGCATGTCTCGGTGATGTTGGAGTTGTGTCACGAATCTGTGACACAAATGCATTTACGTAACAGACATGATCGGGTACCACGTCTGCCCAGGTCAAGCATTCCCTCGGACACAAGCTGATTTACTTTGGGGCACAAAGTAGGCAAAAAATAGATGGCAGCGGTCTTCAGATTGACCTACGGAAAATAACTTGCCAAAGTTCCCTCAAGTCGGGCTTTCTTCCGATCTTTAATGTCCCTCCCGGGAGCACCTGCGCGATGACGATCCCTTCAGAGACCACCTCGGAGCCGGCCGCGGCGATCGCACCCGTCGCATCCGGCGGAGCCCCGGTCGGACGGTCCCCCGGTCAGCTGATGTGGCGGCGCTTCCGCCGGGATCCCACGGGCATGATCTCGGCGGTCATCGTCCTGTTCTTCATCCTGGTCGCCGTCGGCGCCCCGCTGATCTCCATGCTTTACGGCAAGGACCCCTACACGACGTACGGCCAGGACCAGCCGGGCCTGCTGAACGATTTCGGCTTCCCCGTCCTGCCCAACGGCGGCATCAGCTCGGAGTTCTGGTTCGGCATCGAGCCCGGCCTCGGCCGCGACGTCTTCATGCAACTCGTGTACGGCATCCGCACGTCGTTGCTGATCGCGCTGGCGGCCACCATCGCCACGACGGTGATCGGCATCGTGATCGGCATCGTCGCCGGTTACGTGGGCGGCAGGACCGACTACTTCATCGGCCGCGTGATCGACGTCCTGCTGTCGTTCCCCTCGACCCTCTTCATCATCGCGTTCATGCCGGTGCTGGAGAACCTGATGGTCAAGCCGGAGGAGGAGACGCCGGTCTGGCTGCGAGCGGCGGCCCTGATCATCTTCCTCACGATCTTCGGCTGGGCCGGACTGGCACGCCTGCTGCGCGGCAACGTCCTGTCCCTGCGCGAGCGCGAGTTCGTCGAGGCGGCCAGGGTCACCGGCGCCTCCCCCGCGCGGATCGTCTTCAAGGAACTGCTGCCCAACCTGTGGACCCCGATCCTGATCCAGTCGACGCTGCTGCTGCCCGCCCTCGTCACCTCCGAGGCCGCGCTGTCCTTCCTGGGCGTCGGCATGATCGAGCCGACCCCCGACTGGGGGCGCATGTTCCTTCGCGGAACCGAGGTCTACACCGACGACATCACCTACCTGATGTTCCCCGGCATCGCCCTGCTGATCTTCGTGGTCGCCTTCAACCTGCTCGGTGACTCCGTACGCGACGCCTTCGATCCCAAGATCAGACGCTGACCATCTCCGCCGCAGATCCCCCAGATTAGGAGCGATATGTCCATCCGAAAGCGGTCGACAGTGGCCGTTCTCGCCGTAGGCGTTCTGGCCCTCACCGGTGCCTGCGCCAAGGGCGGAGGCGGCGGGGCGCCCGCCAACAACGCCGCGCCCAGCGCCGCTGCGACCAACGGGCCGTCCGCCGAGTCGGCGCCGAAGGTCGCCATCGGCACGGCCGACGACTCCAAGGGTCCCGCGATCGCGCCGGAGGGCGTCGTCAAGGGCGGCACGATCAACATGATCGACCGCGACGACTACGCCCACCTTGACCCGGGCCGCATCTACACCAACGTCGAGGCCACCTTCGCCCAGCTGTACGTCCGCCAGCTCACCGGCTACAAGCGGGTCGGCAAGAACGACTTCAAGCTGGTCGGCGACCTCGCCACCGACACCGGCACGGTGTCCGACGGCGGCAAGACCTGGACGTTCACGCTCAAGGACGGCGTGAAGTGGCAGGACGGCAGCCCGATCACCTCCGCCGACGTGAAGTGGTCCGTCGAGCGCCTCTTCGCTGCTTACAGCACCGAGGGCGCCCCCTACGTCCAGCAGTGGCTGACGGAGGAGGACTACAAGAAGGCCTACAAGGGCCCCTACGACGGCAAGGACCTCGACGGCCTCGAGACTCCCGACGACAAGACCATCGTCTTCAAGTTCAAGGAGCCGCACGCCGACGCCAACTACGCGCTGGCGATGACGACGTACGGCATCGTGCCCAAGGCGAAGGACACCAAGGAGAAGTACGACAAGGAGCCCTTCTCCAGCGGTCCCTACATCATCGCCGGCCACGTCACGGACAAGTCGATGGAGCTGGAGCGTAACCCGCACTGGGACCCGGCCACCGACCCGATCCGCGGCGCCTACCCGGACAAGTGGCATCTGGAGTTCGGCTTCCAGTCCCTCCAGGTCACCGACCGGTTCATCGCCGACGCGGGTGACGACAAGAAGACGTTCAGCTTCTACACCCAGGTCGCGCCGGAGCGGCTCCAGCAGGTGCTGTCCGACCCCAACTTCAAGCCGCGCCTGATGAGCCAGTCGTCGCCGTACGCGAACTACTACTACTTCAACCTCGACCGCGTGACGGACATCAAGATCCGCCAGGCGATCAACTACGCGTGGCCGACCAAGCAGATCCAGCAGATCACGGGTGGCCCGGCCGCCTCGGTGATCGCCACCACGATCCTCAACCCGACCGTGTCCGGCTTCGAGGACTACGACCTCTTCGACAAGAAGGCCAAGCCGGAGGGTGACATCGAGAAGGCCAAGGAACTGCTCGCCCAGTCGAGCAACCCGACGCCGACCATCGTCTACGCCTACAACCAGACGCCCACGCAGGAGCGCGTGACCGTCGCGATCAAGACCGCCCTCGAGAAGGCCGGCATCAAGGTCGTCGCCAAGCCGCTCAACACCAAGACCTGGTACGACTCGGTCACCACGGTGAAGAACGAGTTCGACATGTACTGGGGTGGCTGGGGCGCCGACTGGCCCACCGCCGCCACGGTCTTCCCGGTGATCTTCGGCCCGGTCGTCGAGGGCGGGCAGAACATCTCCCACCTGAAGGACCCGGCCATCACGACGGAGATCAAGCGCATCCAGGGCCTGAGCGACGCCAACGAGGCCAACAAGGCCTGGGGCGCGCTGGACAAGACCATCATGGAGACCGTGACGCCGGCGGTCCCCGACCTGAACGACATCGCCAACTCCCTGCACGGCTCGCTGATCGGCGGTGCCGAGATCGACCCGATCAGCTGGGTCGTCTCCCCGAACACCATCTTCGTGAAGCAGTAACCCACGCCTCCGGGGCGCCCCTCATGGGGCGCCCCGGAGCACCGCACAGGAGCTCCAGTGCTTCGTTTCCTGACTCGTAGAAGTCTCGGCGCGGCGTTCATCCTGCTGATCGTCGCCGCCGTGACGTTCTTCCTCTTCTTCGCCGTGCCCGGCGACCCGGCCCGGCTGGCCTGCGGCAAGGTCTGCCCGCCGGAGACGCTCGCCCAGGCCAGGCACAACCTCGGCCTGGACCAGCCGATCTTCGTCCAGTTCGTCGAGTGGTTCTTCGGGATCTTCGCCGGCCGCGAGTACGAAGGGCTGGGGCACTGCCCGGCGCCCTGCCTGGGCTATTCGTTCGTGAACAAGGAGCCGGTCTTCAACACGATCGTCGACCGGTTGCCCGTGACGCTCTCGCTGACCGTCGGCTCGGCGATCGTCTTCCTGATCTTCGGCATCGGCACCGGCATCATCGCCGCGCTGAAGCAGGGCAAGCCCCTCGACAAGATCGCCAGCGTCTCGTCGCTGATCGGCGCCTCGGTGCAGATCTACTTCATCGGCACCCTCGCCATGTACTTCCTCGTCTTCCAGTGGCAGGTCATCGAACGGCCGCGCTACGTGCCGATCACCGAGGACCCCATCGGCTGGGCGTACGGCCTGATGCTGCCGTGGGTCGTCCTGGCGATCATCTTCACCGCCAACTACACCCGTATGACGCGCTCGACCATGGTCGAGCAGCTCGGCGAGGACTATGTCCGTACGGCACGGGCGAAGGGCATGTCCGCGCGCACGGTGGTGATGCGGTTCGCGCTGCGCGGCACGCTCACCCCCATCGCGACGATCTTCGGCATCGACCTCGCCGGCCTCATCGGCGGCGCGATCATCACCGAGACGACGTTCAGCCTGCAGGGCATCGGCCGCCTGTCGATCCAGTCGGTCAACAACAGCGACCTGCCCATGCTGATGGCCACCGTCCTGCTCGCCGCCGCCGCGATCGTCGTACTCAACGTCATCGTGGACGCGCTCTACGCCGTCATCGACCCGCGCGTCCGCCTCAGCTAGGAGCAACAGCTTGACCGCCGTCACGCTCACCGAGACAGGCCCGGGCCGCCGGGGCGACTCCTTCCTGTCCGTCCAGGACCTGCGCGTCTCCTTCTCGACCGAGGACGGGACCGTCAAGGCGGTCGACGGGCTCTCCTTCGAGGTCGAGAAGGGCACGACGCTCGGCATCGTCGGCGAGTCCGGCTCCGGCAAGTCCGTGACGAACCTCGCGATCCTCGGACTGCACAACACCGAGCACGCCGAGATCGGCGGCGAGATCTGGTTCGAGGACCAGGAGCTGGTCGGCGCGAGCCGTACGACCCTGGAGCGGTTGCGCGGCAACCAGATCGCCATGATCTTCCAGGACCCGCTGACCGCGCTGTCGCCGTTCCACACCGTGGGCCGCCAGATCGGCGAGGTCTACCGCAAGCACAAGGGCGCGAGCAAGCGCGAGGCACGCGACCGGGCGATCGAGATGCTCGACCGGGTCGGCATCCCCAACGCCAGGGTCCGGGTGGACGACTACCCGCACCACTTCTCCGGCGGCATGCGGCAGCGCGTGATGATCGCGATGGCGCTGGTCTGCGACCCCTCCCTGGTCATCGCCGACGAGCCGACCACCGCGCTCGACGTGACGGTGCAGGCCCAGATCCTCGACCTGCTCAAGGACCTCCAGGACCAGATGGGCACCTCCATCATCCTGATCACGCACGACCTCGGCGTGGTGGCCCAGGCGGCCCACAACGTGCTGGTGATGTACGCCGGCCGGGCCGTGGAGCGGGGCACCGTCCGCGAGGTGCTCGGCGTGCCCCGGCACCCGTACACCTGGGGGCTGCTCTCCTCGGCGCCGCGGCTCGGCTCGTCGGTCGACGTGCCGCTCAAGCCGGTGCGGGGAACGCCCCCGAGCCTGCTCAACCCTCCCCCGGGCTGCCGGTTCCACCCGCGATGCGACTACCTGAAGCAGGTCGGCCCCGACCTGTGCTCCACGGAGCAGCCGGAGCTGTCGCCGGAGACCGGACACGCCGACGCGTGCTACCTCACGCTGAAGCAGAAGCAGGAGATCTACACCGAGCTCATGGAAGGCCGCTGATGGAACCGCTGCTGGAGCTCAAGGGGCTCACCAAGTACTTCCCCGTGACCGGCGGCTTCGTCATCAAGCGCCAGGTCGGCAACGTGCACGCCGTGGACGGCGTCGACATCAAGGTGGGCGAGGGCGAGACGGTCGGCCTGGTCGGCGAGTCCGGCTGCGGCAAGTCGACGCTCGGCCGGCTGGCCGCCCGCCTGTACGAGCCGACCTTCGGCAAGGTGCTCTACCGGGGCCAGGACATCAGCCACGCCTCCCGCCGCGCGCTGAAGCCGATCCGGCCCGAGATCCAGATGATCTTCCAGGACCCGTACAGCTCGCTGAACCCCCGCCAGACCGTGGGCACGATCATCCGCAGCCCCATGGAGATCAACGGCATCAACCCGCCCGGCGGCCACGAGAAGCGGGTCAGGGAGCTGCTGGAGACCGTCGGACTCAACCCCGAGCACTACAACCGGTTCCCGCACGAGTTCTCGGGCGGCCAGCGGCAGCGCATCGGCATCGCCAGGGCTCTCGCGCTGAACCCCAAGCTGATCATCGCGGACGAGCCGGTCTCCGCGCTCGACGTGTCCATCCAGGCCCAGGTCGTCAACCTGCTCCAGGAGCTCCAGCGCGACCTCGGCATCGCGTTCCTGTTCATCGCGCACGACCTCGCCGTGGTCCGGCACTTCTCCCAGCGCGTCGCGGTGATGTACCTCGGCAAGGTCGTGGAGGTCGGCGACCGCGAGTCGATCTACGAGCGGCCCCGGCACCCGTACACGCACGCGCTGCTGTCCGCCGTCCCCGAGGCCACGGTGGACGACGAGCCGCGCCAGCGGATCCGGCTCGCCGGCGACGTGCCCTCCCCGATCAACCCGCCCACCGGCTGCCGGTTCCGCACCCGCTGCTGGAAGGCCCAGGACCGGTGTGCCGAGGAGGTGCCGCCGCTGATCCAGGTCGCGGGCAACCGCGAGGGCCACCTCACCGCGTGCCACTTCCCCGAGGCGCCCACGACGCACGGCGAGGACGTGGTGCTCGACCCCGCCCTCGCCTGACCGACCCGCCCTCGCCCGGGCCGACCGGGGCTACGACTGCTGGGCGCCGGCGGCGAGGGCCCGCAGGTCGCGTACGGCCTGGGCGGCGTCGTGCGCCCCGTAGACCGCGCTCCCGGCCACGAACACGTCGGCCCCGGCCTCGGCGCAGCGCTCGATCGTCTCCGCCGAGACGCCGCCGTCCACCTGGAGCCACACCTCGCCGCCGTGCTTCTCGATCAACGCACGGGCGCGGGCCAGCTTGGGCAGCACCACGTCGAGGAACTTCTGGCCGCCGAAGCCCGGCTCGACCGTCATCACGAGCAGCATGTCGATCTCGGGCAGCAGATCCTCGTAGTAGTCGATCGGCGTCGCCGGGTTCAGCGCGAACCCCGAGCGCGCCCCCGCCGACCGGATGGCGCGCAGCGTACGCACGGGCGCCTTGGCCGCCTCGGCGTGGATGGTCACGCTGCCCGCACCCGCCTCCGCGTACGACGGCGCCCACCGGTCCGGGCTCTCGATCATGAGGTGGCAGTCGATCGGGAGCGACGTCGCCTTGAGCAACGACTCGACGATGGGCAGGCCGAGGGTGAGGTTGGGCACGAAGTGGTTGTCCATGACATCCACGTGCAACCAGTCGGCGATGCCCTCCACCCGCGTCGCCTCGTCGGCGAGCCTGGAGAAGTCTGCGGACAGGATGCTGGGCGAGATCTGTACGGCCATGATGCCCGAGTTTAGCCGGGACCGCCCCTGGTCCCGCCCCTGGTGCCGTCGCGGAAACCCCCGCGACGGCACCCGCCTCAGCCGCCCGCGCGGCTCACCGCACCGGCGGCGGAGCGGCGCGCGTCATCGGCGGCGGAGCAGCGCGAGGAACATCGCGTCGGTGCCGTGGCGATGCGGCCAGAACTGGGCGTACGGGCCGTCGCCGAGGCCGGGAACCTCCGGGAGGAACTCCCTGGCGTCCAGCAGCTCGGCCCGCCCGGCCCCGCGCACATGTCGAGCC